>DQYP01000275.1 GCA_011043375.1 Thermotogaceae bacterium
GCTACAAGTGAACCCGTTTATGACCTCTATCTGGATGTGGAATTTCTAAAAGAACTCGCTAAAAATAAGAAAGTGGAATTCGATGAAGAACTCAGAAAAATCGCTAATTACTTCGATTTGGAATATGACAAATTAAAAACTTCCATCGATAGCGGTGGAAAATTCATAAGACTTGCCTATGGTGTTACTGAAAGCTTTGTTAATAATCTTCCGAATGATTTTAGAGAGATATCCATAAATAAACGGTACAAAAGAATATATCCACTCAATGACCTTGTTGGGCAAGTGATTGGCAAGGTGCTTGAAGATGGAAGTGCGATTTCTGGTTTTGAGAAATACATGAACGATCTCTTAAAGCCCAAAGAAAATGGGTTCATCGAGTATGATAGGCGAGGACCTTATAGAACGTTTGGTGAGGTAATAGAAAGAAAAGAACCCGAAAATGGTAAAGATATATACCTCAGTTTGGATTTAGATGTACAAAGGTTGATAAAATCCGAGATAGATGAAGCAGTAAAAAGAGAAAAAGCTAAAGGTGGCATTTGCATAATCATGAGCACCAAAACTGGAGAGATAAAGGGTTTGTATACCACATACCCTTGGAATAGAGCTATAATGGGTTATTTTGAACCGGGTTCTTTAATGAAACCAATAGTTTACTCTATAGCGGTTCAGCAAAGACTGGTTTTCGAAGATGACGAATTCGAGTGCAATGGCAGAATAAAACCCGTTGATGATGTGAACGTCGTTATAACTGACATAGAGAAACATGGGTTACAAGATTTAAGGACGGCTTTTGCAAATTCTTGCAATGTTGCCACCGTGAAAATCGCCCAGAGAATTTCCAAGGTTATAGGGGATATAGGATATTATAAACTTCTGAAAGAATTTGGATTTGGCGAGAAAACTGGAATAGAATATTATGGAGAGATCAAAGGACTTCTGCGTAAACCTTCGAAATGGTCTAAAATAGATTTTGCGGAGATATCCATAGGTCAGGGAATAGGAGTCACGCCAATCCAGATGATTCAAGCTGTGAATGCTATTGCAAACGATGGCGTTTTGGTACATCCTACACTCATAAAAGATAAGCAAACGGAAAGAAAAAGGATTATATCCTCGGAAACAGCGAAATTTGTGAGAAGTTTAATGAGAGGTGTCGTGGAAAAAGGAACTGGAAAACTTGCAAATTCTGAAATGGTAGCGATAGCTGGTAAAACAGGAACGGCGCAAAAAGCTGTGAATGGCGTTTATTCGAAGGAAAAATATTACTCATCATTCATAGGTTTTTTCCCCTACGACAATCCGAAATACACCATGCTCGTGATAATAGACGAACCTGGACTCGATAGGTATTATGGAGGAGAAGTTGCCGCTCCAGTTTTCAGAAAAATAGCGGAAAGTATCATGAGACCTAAGAAAGATGAGAATAGAAGCCTTGAAATCTATCCGTGGAAGTTACCGGATTTCACAGGATTAACTCTTAGAGATGTCCTCGACGCCTTGAAATTACTCAAAATTGATGAATCTAAGGTGATTATAAAAGGTAACGGAAGGGTCGTAAGACAAGAACCTGCACCCGGGACAAAACTGGAAAAAATAAACAAGCTAATGATTTATCTTTCAAATTAATTAACGATCCTGCTACTTTGAAGACTTTCTTCAGTACCCAACGAATATTCGCTTTTAAGCGAATCAAACAATTCCTTCACAGAAATTATTTTATCAACCCTGTATGCATTTGCTCCCGCGAAAGCAAATCCCTCTTTCAAGTTTCCTCTCTTCGCATTCGTCAGAGCCAAGGCTATACAATACGGTGCCTTTCTAAAATCACAGGTTCTAAGACATTTCCACAAACACTTGAAAGGCTTTTTGGAGCCTTCAGAAACCTCATCCAAAAATTCGTTTTTGATGGCTCTACCGGGCAAACCTACCGGACTATCTATTATTACTATGTCTTCCTTGGAACATTTCAAATACATTTCTTTGAATTCTTCTGATGCATCACATTCGTAGGTTGCAACGAATCTGGTTGCCATTTGTACAGCTTGGGCGCCCAATTTCAAAAACTTGTGGATATCTTTCCCGGTATAAATGCCTCCCGCCGCTATCACAGGAATATCTTTTTTGAATTTCTCCCTAAAAGGTTCTATTATTGAAATAACCTTTGGTAGGATTTTCTCAAGAGTGTAATCAGGATTACCCAGCTGATCCTTCTTGAATCCAAGATGCCCACCGGCCAAGGGTCCTTCAACAACCACGGCATCTGGTATTTGCTTGTAGTTAAGCGCCCAATAATTGAACAATGTTTTTGCAGCTCTTGAAGACGATACTATTGGAACAATCTTCGTCTTTGAATTTCTCCCGTTGATACTCTTGTAATTCTTCAAAGGAAGGCCTGCGCCAAGAAATAATATATCTATTCCTTCATTTATGGAAACATTTATCAATTCATCTGCATCTGATAATGCCATCAATATATTGACACCTATCACCCCCGACGTTTTTTCACGTGCTCTTTCAATTTCTTTTATCAATGCCTTTTTGTTCGCCTGCCTCATGTTAGTCTCAAAATCCGGTTCCAACATGCCTATCCCTGCAGCAGAAATTACTCCCACTCCCCCTTCATTTGCAACAGCTGATGCAAGACCAGATAGAGATATTCCAACTCCCATTCCACCTTGAATAATTGGTATTTCGATCTCTAAATCATCAATTCTTAGCTTTGGAAACATTTTCCCCCTCTTCTCACAAAATTTCATTCATTATATCACAATATCACAGGAAATCCTTGTTGGAAAACTTTCTCATACGTAGAAATATAAACTGAGATATACTCAAAAATTGGAGGAGGAATATTCGAAGTATGGATGCCGAAACCAAATTTTTACTCAAAATAATTAAAAAATCAGAAAAATTGTTAAGAGATCTTAAAACACTCAGGCAGTTTGGTGAGGAAGTAGAAACGTTGAAGGGCCTCAAATTGAAGCTGGAGAAAGATCTTATAAACAAGATTGGTGAAAAAATAGAAAGTAATTTTGAAGAAGAGGCAAGTTGATGGATAGCTTGAAGTTCAGAATGGAATTGGTTCGTTTCTTTGAAAGGTTTGGCATTATAAAGGATGAAAGGATAAAAAATGCCTTCTTGGAAATACCGCGAGAGATTTTCACGCCGTGTAGTTCCTCATTGCAAAGTATCTACTCGGACGAAGTTATCATAACATATTTAAAAAATGGTGAAGTTGTAAGTACCTCGAGTCAACCTTCCTTGATGGCAAAGATGCTAGAATTGGCAGGTGTAAAGGAAGGAGGTCGGGTACTTGAAATAGGAACCGGCACTGGTTACAATGCCGCAATTATTTCCAAAATTGTTGGAGAAAATGGGAAAGTGGTAACACTCGAAATAAATAAAGAAATTTGTAAAATTGCAAAAAACAATTTTAAAAAATTGAAATTGGAAAATATAATCGTTTTGAATTCCGATGGTGATCCTGATATTTTGAAAGAATTTGCCCCTTTTGATTCTGTGATTGCTACCGTGGGAATTGATTTCCCAAGGAAAGATTTTTCACTCCTAGTAGATCAAGATGGTAGGATTTGTTTCCCATTGAATTTCCACACGACCGATCAAAATCCAACCTGTGTGATGACTAAGATTTCAAATCATTTCCTTTTCGATATCAAGATAGCTTCAAGATTCCTGAGAGCACATGGCAATTTAGCATGGAGAAATGGAGTAGTTGAAAAAGTGGATATTCGGGAGTTAAAAACATCAAAACCAATCGATGAATTCGAGCTCAGAGAATTCAGTTATAGAAGATTCATAGATTTTCTTGAACTTTTGACTCTTTCACTTTATGAAAAATCTGATGATTTCATCTACATTGATGAGGAAGAAAATCTCGCTTTGATCACTGGAAAAAGGATTAGAATATACAGTGGTACCACGCTGAGGGAAAAAATAGAAAAATCTTCATTATTATGGAATGAACTTGGAAAACCCTCGATATTTGATCTTTCCTATGAGATCATCTATGATCATGAATTTCCAAGAATTGAACCTACCATCTATTAAGGTTGTCAAAAGATTGAAGCGGTTATTCCCAAAATCCAGTGAAGGAGGTATGAAATATGCGCAGAATCGGTATACTTGCAGTAATTCTGATTGCTATTTTGACCTTTTCAGGTTTTGCCCTGATCAATTCGAATTACGAAAGTCCCGTCGTTAAAGTTGTAAAATATGCAGCCCCTGCGGTTGTGAAGATCGATGTGGTTAGGACAACCTATACCTCTTTTGATCCTTTCATGGATGAATTTTTCAAGAAATTCTTTGGTGAGGATCAAAGCCCATGGGGATTCAAAAGAAAGGCAAGTGCAGTCGGTTCCGGATTCGTCTTCGATTCAAAAGGTTACATATTAACCAATGAGCACGTTGTCCATGAGGCTGATCAAATAACTGTTACTTTCATAGATGGAAAGAAGTATGATGCTGAGTACATCGGTGGTGATTCAGAATTGGATATAGCCGTTATAAGGATAAAATCCAAATCGAAGGAAAAATTCCCAACAATCGAATTTGGTGATTCAGATAAACTTGAGATAGGCGAATGGGCAATAGCGATAGGTAACCCCCTTGGACTACAACACACGGTCACGATAGGGGTCATAAGTGCCTTGAATAGGAAAATACCAAAACCAGATGGCTCAGGATATTACACAGAATTGATACAAACCGACGCAGCCATAAACCCTGGAAACAGTGGCGGTCCATTGCTCAATATACATGGACAGGTCGTTGGGATAAACACGGCCATAATAAATCCAACGGAAGGCGTGAATCTTGGTTTTGCGATCCCTATAAACAAAGCAAAAAGATTCTTGAATGATCTAATAAATCTTGGGAAGATAAGAAAAGCCTATCTTGGTGTGTACATCCAAGATCTCACATCGGAACTTGCAAAAGCACTTGGTCTCGAAGAAACCTCCGGAGCCATAGTCACCCAAGTTGTGGAAGGTTCTCCAGCTGATAAGGCTGGTATAAAAGTTAACGATGTTATAAAGAAAATAAACGACAGTAAGGTTTCCAGTGCGTCAGATGTGGTATCGATCATCCATTCTTACGCTCCCGGTGATAAGGTAACGATCACAGTTGAGAGAGAAGGCAAGATTATCCAATTGGATGTGCTGCTTTCAGAGCAAACCGAAGAAATGGCTTCCGCAACCGAAGAGGGATACACAAAGTTCGGTATAACTGTAAACAACATAACTGAAAGTGATAGACAAGAATATTCAATTCCTGATAGGATCGAAGGTGTTATTGTTAAATATGTCGAACCCAGCAGTACTGCTTACAAAGTTGGAATTAGACGTGGAGATGTTATAATGTATTTGAATAGAAAAAAGATTGAGAATCTCGAAGATTGGAAAAAAGCTATATCGAAAGTTAAAAGTGGAGATATAGTGGCCCTGATGACATATAGAAATGGTGTCAGAAGGTACATAACTTTCACCATAGGCGATTGAAATATACTGTGAAGAGTGGAAGGGTCACCGATGTCGGGGTGGCCCTTGTTTGTATTTTTTTTTAATTAAAGGGGGGAAATCTTTATGAGAAGACTCAGATTTATTACGGTGTTTTTAATTTTATTGTTTGCAACGTTTTTATTCTCACAAGCACAAATAAAAATCAATATCCCATTGCCACCTGTGTTGAAAAATATAATAATCACTCCAAAACCAACCCAATTCAATGTTGATATCTGGATGAACAAATCTGAAGGTTCTACTTACAAATTCGGAGAGAAGGCCTATTTCTACTTCAAAACCAACAAAAACGCTTACGTAGCTATATACGAGATAAGACCAACCGGAGAAATGGTGTTGTTATTTCCAAACAAGTACGAATCGGACAACTATGTACAAGCCAACAAAACATATAGAGTTCCTTCAGTGGGAGCAAGTTACTATTTCAAAGTCGCGCCTCCTGCCGGAAAATACTATATTCAAGTAATAGCAAGTACAAAATCGTTCCCATTGATGACCCAGTTCAAGCAGATGTCTCTGCAATTCACATTTCCTAAGATATCAGATAATGCCCAAAGTTTCATAGAAGGAAAATTGAATATACAACTACAATCAGTTGAAGAGTGGTCGAGTGATATGACATACTTTTTTGCAGGGACCGTTGCCCAAACCGGAAAAGTTACTTTCAAAACAAGTCCTTCCGGTGCGAACATTTACCTCGATGGTGCCTATATTGGTAAAACTCCAAAAACCAATGTCACCGTAGATGCCGGAACCCATACGATAACCTATTACTTAACCGGATATGAACCTTACACAAAGACTCTCAACGTTCAAGCAAATAAGTCGTATGTAGTGTATGCCTCACTGAAAACCGCCAAAGCAACTGTACGTTTTGAATCGATGCCAACAGGAGCATCGATATATGTGGATGGTTCATATAAAGGTCATACACCAAAAGATGTAGAAGTCAGTCCAGGTATTCATGGATATGAGATCAAGAAATCTGGCTATCAAACGAAAGTGGGAACTTTCAGTGTAAATGCAGGAGATTATAAGGTGATAACTATTAATCTCACTTCAAACAAAGGAGTAGTGGTATTTGAAAGTATTCCATCGAATGCGAAGGTTTATGTGAATGGAAGTTACAAAGGAAGAACTCCAGAAACCGAGACTCTAAATGCTGGAACCTACTCTTACAAAATAACATTAGATGGTTATTTGCCAGCTGAAGGTAATTTTACACTGCTTCCTGGCGAA
>DQYP01000065.1 GCA_011043375.1 Thermotogaceae bacterium
ATGTTCTGTTTAAAGACATTGTCAAAAAAGTTTTCGTTTCCGATGAAAAAGGTGCGATTGTGTATTTCAAGCCTACCATAAGCGAAAAAGCACCGATCATATTAAAAAACCCAGAGGTGGTTTTAACATCGAAAAATTCCCTATATTTAAAATTAATCTTCTTGGATTTGAATAGAGTAGAAGTTCCATATACTGGAAGGATCAAGTTCATAGATGAAAATGGTAATACAGTGATGACAAAAGTGGAAAATTCTTTACAACCTTTCATGATCACCTTGAAACTCAAAGAAGGTGAGAATCTTTTCAAAGTAGTTCCACTTGATCACAAAATAAATCCAGTATGGTTAAAAATAATCAAGAATACCGAATTACCTGTTGAACCTCAAGTTTCAGTTGATAATATCTCTAAAGGTGTTGGTCTAAAAATAAAAAATATAAACAATGATATCTCAAAAATTCTTGTTTATAGAAAAAGTGAATTGAGTGAAGAATGGCTTAAATTAGCAGAATTAGGTAGCAAAGGTAATTATTTCTTTGACATAGCTGTGGATGATGTTGGTGATTATATATATGGTATCAGTTTTGTGAACAAGTTCGGTTCAGAATCGAAAAAAACCATTGTGAGTGTTTCGAGAGATTTTGGACCAATAAAAGTAATCGTTGAAAAACCAAAAGCACATCCTAAAAAAATGCCAAATCTTCCTGAAAAGTATATAGATATAAAGAGTTTGTTCGCTGACAAGCTTAATTATGTCGACTTGCAATCCTCCGAAAATATAGAACTTTCAAACCAAGGAACAGTTTTGGGAAAATCATTGAGGGTAATACCTTCAAACGATAAATTGAAAATTGTTGACAAAGATGATCTTAAAACTATAAGTAGTGAATCCAAGGTGATATTGAAGAGTGAAAGAAATATCTCAATAAAAGTAAAAGGTGTCTTAACAAACCAGGTGGGAATACTTTCTGAGAATGATGGCCAAACAATCAAAGTTGTACTTTACGAAAAATTGAGAGATTACGTAGCGAGACAATTAACAAAGTTTTGTTTTGAAGATGATCCAAGTGAGCTCAAGAAACTGAAAGCTGTGTTGATAAGAACGAATGTGGTTTATTCTCTGTTGACTGGAAGATATAAAACAGAGGATTACGATCTGCCATACAATCTTTGCAATTTCAGCATAGGTGGCAATTTAAGTTTGAAAGAAGCTTACAAATTGGTAGATGAAACCGAGAACCTTGTTATAACCGTAGCCAATAAGATTGTGGATGGAATTTTTGTAATCAACAACAATGGATGCATGGCAAAGGATCCGGACAAATGGTATCTCATAGCGTCTCCGAACATCAAAAGTAAAGAAGTGCTTTGGACCAAAGAATACAGTTCCAAAGAATTGGGAGAACTCATAAAAAAATCATTCATCGATCTTGGCGATATTTCAAGAATAAGCATAGTTTCAAAGGATAAATATGGCAGAATTTCTCATCTAAGATTCATAGGTAAAAAAGGAATTTTGAATATCTTTGGTGAGGATAGCATCAGATACATTCTCAAACTGGATGGAAGTGTATTCAATGTGGTAGAAGAAAATGGAAAATTCGCTTTCAAAGGTAAAGCCTTTGGAAACTGTGAGGGCGTTTCCTTGGAAGACGCTGAGAATTTGGCTAAAAAGGGATTGAAATATCAGCAGATATTAGAAAAATACTACTTGAATCCCAAAATAACATCTTTTTTAGGCCTGAGTGCATTGTTACCATCCATTGAAAATGGAAAATACGATTTTTCAAAGTTCAGGGAATCTGACTTCAAAGAACTTTCCAAAAACTCAAAGATTGAATTTTTCAAAGATAAAGAGGGGATGAAACTTGTATACTCTTTCCTGAAGAATGGTGATGGAATAGCGGGTTTAAAGGTTGAAATGCTCTTCTATGAACCATTTAAATCGTTAAACTTTGAAATCGATGGTGATTCTTCAGGAAACTTCATAAGACTGAAATTCATCGATTCACAGGGTGAAATATTCTTAACTCCATCTGTACGTATAGATTGGGGTGGCGCTGGAAGTCTCTCGATCGATTTAAACAAATTAATTTATCAAACATGGAACAACATTAAAATCAACAAGATCCCGGATTTTCCTTTGATCTTGAAGGAAGTGTATCTGGTTGCCTCGAAGAGCTCGACCTCAAACAGCGGTGAAATAATCTTGAAAAAATTGGAGGTTTCGAGGTGAAAGGGAAACATGTGGAATGAAGCAAAGAATAAATTTTGAAGGAGATTTGAAAGAATGCAACTGAATGAAGATAAATTTGAATTGAAATTGGGGATCATATTTTTCATTATCTGGAGTCTTGTGCTTGTTTTCTACTTAACCTGGGATGGATGGATCTGGGAGTGGAATTACTTTGGATACAACGGGCCAAACCAACACTTTGATTTGAACCTATTTGATCTGAAAATCGAAAGATTGAAGGACGGTGAAATTATTTATTATTCCACCAACAATCTTCACAATCTGTTATATATATGTTTCTTTGTGTTCTTTCTTGGATGGTTTGGCTTAATATTCGATTCCAAGTGGGCTAAAAATGGCTTCTTGGCAACATCAGGAATATCATTCTTGGCTGCTCTTGCGACTATGTTCCCTTTGAAGTATCACATTTATATCTTGCAAATTATCTACGATATCATACATGGCTCAGCGGTTGTAATGGCGAGCTACATGTTTAGTAAAGAGAGATTCTTGTTAAAAAAAGCTTTACCTGCTATCTTTTTAACATGGACACTTTATATGTTGTCACGGATAGCACTTGAACCATGGCCATATTGGATCGGAAACAAAGATGCATATTTCAGCTTAAATCAAGTGAACGACATGCCTTTCTACTTTTATGGTTTAGAGTATTCAATTGTCATTGCAGTGATGATTGGTTTGAATATTCCAATTTACCTCGCTATTTCGAGAGTGAAAAATAGATTTCTGAGAGTACTCACACCGTTTGCAATGTTCATGATCGTATATTTCGTTATATATTCACTGGGATTGATACATATACCTAAAATTGATATAAAAGCATGGAAAGTCGGGATATGATTCTTGCAAGTTCAAAAAAATCTTAATACATGATATTATTCTTTTGTGAAGGAGAAATCCGTCGAAGGGGGATAAAATCCATATGCTGGATAAGATCAAAGAATTAGAGGAAAAGGTGAAAAAGCTGGAGAACGAATTGAAAAAATATAAAGAAAGAGAAGAGGAATTGGAGAATGTGATCGAAGAATACAACGTTCTTGTCAAGAAGCAATTCGAATATTTTGAAAATTTTCTGAGCGCCCTTGGAAGCAATGAGGTGATAGATTCATTGACAAGAGCCTTGAAAAAGGAATTCATCTTAAAATTTCTCACCTTTTATCATCAAAGATGCTTCGAAAGCTCAAAAGAATTTGCATTGGTGTTCGTGGATATCGATAGATTCGCTGAGATCAATTCCAAATACGGTAGAAACATAGGGGATAAGGTTTTAATAGATCTTGCAAAGACCTTGAAAAGATGTGTCAGAATACCTTTGGACAGTGTAGCAAGATTTGGTGCAGATGAATTTGTGGTGATTTTGAGTGAAGTAAACAAGGAACAATCGAAAAAGATAGCCCAGAGAATTCACAAAGAATCCAATAATATCTTTTTGAATAACCATGAACCGATATCTGTAACAGTATCTGTTGTACATTTTCCAACAGATAGAAACAATATAAACGAATTGTTGGAGTTGGGTGAAGAACTCATCAATCGTTCAAAAGCAGAGATCTCAGGAGGTTTGAAATACGTTGGGTAAATTTATGATAGAAGGTCCTATAAAACTGGACGGAGAAGTAAAAACAAGCGGATCGAAGAATTCCGCATTACCGATAATGGCCGCATCAATACTATCAAGCGGTGAAGTTACGCTCCGTAATATACCTGATTTGGGTGATGTAAGAACCATGATAGATATCCTCAGCAGCGTCGGCTTCAGAGTAGATTTCAAGAATAACGTATTGAATATAAAAAAAGCCGGTGAGATTGATAGCAGTGTTCCCTATGAATTGGTAAGTAAGATGAGAGCTTCTTTCAATGTTTTGGGGCCATTGGCGGTCGTCAATGGTGAAGCTACAGTTGCACTACCAGGAGGATGTTCAATAGGTGTCAGACCTGTGGATTTTCATATAGAAGGATTGAAAAAACTGGGCTTTGAAGTTAAACAAGAACATGGTTTTGTTACCGCAAAAAAGTTAAAAGCTGATCGAGACACAATCAACATATATTTGAAATACCCGAGTGTTGGTACCACTGAACATCTGATGACGACAGCTGCACTTCTGGGTGGCACAAAAACCATCTTGAACAACGTGGCACTTGAACCTGAAATAGTGGATCTGCAAAATTTTTTAAACTCCATGGGTGCAAGAATAACGGGTGCAGGTACTTCAACGATAATGATTGAAGGTGTAAAGGAGTTGACTGGTACCGATTATTTCATAATACCCGATAGAATTGAAGCAGGTACGTTTATAATAGCGATGCTTGCAAGTGGCGGTAGTGGAACAATTAAAAACATCATTCCAAGTCATTTAAATGCTCTTTTCGAAAAGTTGACTGAAATGGGAGCCAAATTCGAAATTTCTGAAAATTCTAAAAAGGTTCGTATATTTCCAAATGATTTGGCGAAGATGAATGGAACGAAAATAGACGTTGAACCTTACCCAGGTTTTCCCACGGATCTCCAGCCACAGATGATGGTTCTTCTCTCATTGATAAACAGTAAATCCGTAATAGTCGAGAATGTTTTCAAAAGTCGTTTCCTACATGTCGATGAACTAAAAAGAATGGGTGCACATATTGATGTCAAAGGAAACACAGCGATAATTGATGGTGGGGTGAAATACACTGGTGCACCTGTACAAGCCACGGATATCAGGGCTTCGGCTGCTTTAGTGATAGCAGCGATCTGTGCTGAGGGTGTTTCCATTATAAACAAAATCGAACACATTTTCAGAGGATATGAAAAAGTAATCGAGAAATTCAGAAATCTTGGTGCAAAGATAGAATATTTACATGATTGAGGATGAAAGCTTCATGTATCCATATTATTTGGAAACCTATTCTAAAGGAAGATTAAAAGAAATATCAGAACTTTTGAAAGATCAATTGAAAGAATGCAAATTATGTCCCAGAGAATGTGGTGTCGATAGGCGTAGAGAGATTGGAATTTGTCAGCAAAAAGATAAACCGAGATTGATAAATTATCTTCTCCATTTTGGTGAAGAACCACCATTGGTTTACGATGAAAATGGTGGAAAACGCGGAGCGGGAACAATATTTTTCTCGGGTTGTTCTATGCGATGTATTTACTGTCAGAATTTTGGATTCAGTCAGTTGAACAATGGAAAAGATTTCAGTGTTGAAGAACTTGCGAATGCATTCATTGAACTTCAACAAAAAGGGGCTCTGAATTTAGATCTTGTTACTCCAACATCTCATTTACCCTTTATAATCGAAGCACTATCGATAGCTATCGAAAAAGGATTGAGAATTCCCATAGTTTACAATACGAGTGGTTATGAAAAGGTGGAAATCTTGAAATTGCTTGATGGTATCGTTGATATATATTTGGCTGATATAAGATACACGGACAATGAGATGGGAAAGAAGTATTCTGGTGTTGATAATTACTGGAACACTACACAAAAGGCCATAAGAGAAATGTACAGGCAAGTCGGTGCCTTCAAAGAGAAACCATTTAAAAGAGGATTGATAATAAGACATCTTGTCCTACCAAATGGAATAAGTGGCTCAGAGAAAGCATTTGAATTTGTGAGCGATATATCATTGAATATTCCAATTTCACTGATGTCACAGTATTTCCCCGTTTACAAAGCTTTGAATGATCCAGTCATTGGAAGGAAAATAACAAGAGTCGAATACGACGGGGCTCTTGAACTTATGGAAAAATACGGTTTGATGAACGGTTGGATTCAAGAATTTGAGTTGACTTAGTGTTCGAAACAGAGGTAGAGGTGCATAATACTTGTCCGAAAATATGATAAGATATACATTTCTTTTTTCGCTTGGAACTTTGATAAGTAGAATACTTGGATTGATCAGGGATGCTCTGCTATCAAGGTATTTTGGTGTTTCTCCCGAGTACGATGCCTACATGACGGCGATACTCATTCCATTTTTTCTTAGGAAAATATTCGCAGAAGGTGCCCTTTCGACTGCGTTCATTCCTTTGTATTCAAAAAAACTGCTGAAATCCGAGAGAGATGCATTCAATTTTGCGTCAGAGATTTTTACAATATTTTTCGTTATAACATCAACCTTAGTGATTTTGGCAGAAATATTCACACCACAGTTGGTGTGGTTTTTTGCTACAGGATTCCGTGATGAAAGATTCGAAATCACGGTCAAACTCTTCAGAATAACCTTCCCTTTCGTGATTTTTGTTAACCTATGGGCAATAGCGTACGGCATTCTCAACAGTCACTCACATTTTTTGATCCCAGCACTCTCACCTGCAATTTCAAATATTGCTGTGATCATGGGTGTGGTGTTTTCACCACTTTTAGCCGTACCTATTTTTGGACCAGCTTGTGGATTTACCGTGGGTGGTGTCGTTCAGTTCGTAATCCTATTGTATTGGTTGAAAAGGTTGGGATATTCCTATGAATTCAAATTCAAGTCCCCAGAGCTTGGAGAGTTCTTTAAATTATTTTTTTATTCGAGCATTGG
>DQYP01000008.1 GCA_011043375.1 Thermotogaceae bacterium
CCTATCATAAGTCCTAATCCTCTCACCTCATCGATTTTATCACTTTTGAATTCCTGAAGTTTCTCTCGTATGTATTTCCCCTTTTCTTTAACACTATGCAGCAATTCACCGTTCACTTTTCTTAGCACCACCGATGCCGCGGCAAGTGCAACCGGATTTGGTGCAAATGTAGAACCATGATCACCCACTGCGAATACATCCGCGACACTATCTAAAAATATAGTAGCTCCAAGCGGAAGACCTCCTCCAAGTGATTTTGCGACGGTTACTATATCAGGTTTCAAATCGAAGTTTTGAAAGGCAAAGAACTTTCCAGTTCTCCCAAGTCCAGCCTGAACTTCATCGGCAACTATCAAGTAATTTTTTTTCGATTTGTAAAAATTTATCAACTCGATCAACTCGGGATCCACGACACTGAGTCCACCACTCCCAAGCACACATTCAACGAAAACAGCGGCTATCTCCTTTTCTTCATTCTCGACAAACTTTCTGAAGCTTTCCACATCGTTATGGGGTAAAAACACGACATCGTTCAACAACGGTGTGAATGGATCTCGCAATCTTGGAAAACCAGTAACCGATAGAGCTCCCAATGTTCTACCATGAAAATTTCTTTCAAAGGAGATCAATAAACCTTTTTTCAACTTTTTGATAGCCTTTATCGCCGCCTCATTTGCTTCAGCACCTGAGTTTGAAAAAAATACTCTACCTTTGTTTCTTTTTGTCCTCATGATTAATTCTTTTGCAACCTTTGGGGCGTTTTCATCCACAAAGAAATTCGATATATGGGTATGCCTGTTTATTTTATCTAACATGGCTTTTTTTATGTCAGAGTCGGAATGTCCAAATGCTAAAACTCCTATACCAGAGAAAGTATCAAAGTATTTTTTGCCATCCTTGGAGAATATATAAACCTTTTCTGCACGCTCAACTTCGATTGGAAAAGGGTTATACACATTAGATAGATATTCATTCACCATCAACACCTCACAGATCGAATTCTTTTATTATCTCTTTCAAAACCCTTTCTGATTTCTCTTTGGGAATCAAAGAGGATATTTTTATTTCCGAGGTTGTTATCAATTCAGGTTTCGCATCCGCTCTGGCTATTGCCTCAAAGAATCTATATGCGACTCCTGGACTTGAACGCATTCCAACACCGACCACGGATATTTTTGAGTACTCCCCATCGTACGAAATATCAAGATCCTTGAATTCACCCAAGGATTCCCTTAAAATTTTTTCAATATCTTTCTTCTGAGCTTCTAAGATCGTAAAAGAAAGGACAGCTTTTTCACCAGATGGAACCATAGATATCATATCTACGTTTAGATTATTTTCTGAGAGTTTTTTAAAGATTTTCGAGATCAAATTTTCATCTCTTGGAATGTTAGATATTGTCACTTTCATTTGATTTTCAGTGATTGTGGCTCCTGAAACCAAAGGTTTTTCAAGCCACTCTGGAAGTTTTTCAACCACACGTGTTCCCTCCTCATCAGTAAAAGATGACGCACAATATATGGGGACACCATACTTTTTAGCGATTTCAATTGCTCTCGAATGAAGTACTTTTGCACCTGAAGCTGACATTTCCAAAATTTCATCATAGGTTATGTAAAAATGCTTTCTCGCATTTGGATGAAGTTTTGGATCACAGGTGTATACACCATCAACATCACTGTATATCTCGCATTGAGTTTTTAACTTTGCAGCCAATGCAACAGCAGATGTATCCGAACCACCTCTTCCCAGAGTTGTTATATCACCCCTATGATTTATCCCCTGAAAACCTGTTATAACTATGACGTCATAATATGAAAACTTTTCTGAAATGGTATCCACATTGATATCTATGATCTTCGCGGAATTATGTTCCAGAGTTGTTCTGATGTTCAACTGAAGGGCGTTGAAGGATATAGCCCTCGTTCCTATATCCTTCAATGCCATCGCCAAAAGGGCTGCTGAAACTTGCTCTCCGGTAGCGAGTAACATGTCGAGCTCTCTGGGATCTGGATTCTGAGAGATAGACTCTGCGAGATTTAAGAGATTGTCCGTAGTCTTTCCCATGGCAGAGACAACAACTATTATTTTCAAACCCTCATCCACTCTTTTTTTAATCTTCTTTGCTACATTTTTTATTCTTTCAAGATCTTTCACAGAGCTTCCACCATATTTTTGAACTAAAATCTTCATTTATCATCTCCCCCAAGATTTCTAAGCTCATCCACTATTTTCGTTTTCTCTCGGGTTTTTTCATCAACACGTTTGACGATTTTAGCAGGTATTCCTGCGACCACCGTATATTCAGGAACATCCTTTGTAACAACCGCACCAGCCGCAACTATTGCACCTTTGCCCACACGTATACCCTCTAATATCACAGCATTTGCACCAATGAGAACATCATCCTCGATGACAACCGGTGTAGCGCTTGGAGGCTCTATAACACCAGCTATCACCGCACCAGCACCTATATGACAATTCCTACCGATCACTGCCCTGCCACCAACAACGACGTTCATGTCTATCATCGTTTTTTCTCCGATTACTGCCCCTATGTTTATAACGGCTCCCATCATTATAACCGCCCCATCACCTATTTCAACCATATCTCGTATTATCGCACCAGGTTCTATACGTGCATTGTATTTCGAAAGATCCGCAAGTGGTAACGCGGAATTTCTTGCCTTTATTTCCACATAGGAATCTTCTATGCGATCTTTGTTCTCATCCAAAAATTTTTTGATCTTTTCGTAATCATCGATCAATACTCCAAAATCCTTGGATCCGAGAAATCTGATGTTATTGAAATCAATATCTTTCAAATTTCCTTTTATAAAGGCAATGGTTGGTGTTTTTTTCTTCGATTTTACGATCATCTCTATTATCTTCATCGAATCCATCTCATAACCTCCCTTCTATTATCTGAGAAAAAGTGTAGAAATTCGGTTTTCTGTGATTCATGATGAATTGCGCTGCCTTCAATGCACCTATTGCAAACACTTTTCTTGAGATCGCGTGATGTTTGATCTCCACAGTTTCACCAAGGTTTCCAAATACAATCACATGATCTCCCGGTATTCCTCCAATCCTTATTGAATGGGTTGGAACGTCCTTAGATAGAGAATCTTTCAAAAGAATAGCGGTTCCAGAAGGTGCGTCTTTTTTGAATCTGTGGTGCATTTCGATTATTTCAACATCCCAATCCTCAAGCAACTTGGAAAGTTGTGGAAGGATCTTCATCAAAACGTTTATCCCTATCGAAAAATTGAACGATTGCACGACTGGAACACTTTTGGAAAGATCTCTCAAAAGTTCAAAATCCTCTTCACTCAATGCTGTTGTTCCTATAACCAATCCAGCAGAATATTTCTTACACAACTCCACGGTTGTCTTCAAAGCTTCAGGTCTTGAAAAATCTATCACAACATCTGGGATTCCACTCTCTTCCACACCGTTTTCATCGACCTTGACGACCAATTCATGGCCAGCCCCCGAAAAGGTTTCTATTACTTCTTTGCCCATTCTACCACTGTAACCGACCACGGCGTATTTCATAACAATCCACTCTCCCGAAGTACCTCTTTCAGTTTTTCAACCGTTGATTCTGTGGCTTTAACCAATGGAAGTCTTAACTCGTTTTCTATGTATCCCATGAGCCATAGAGCGGTTTTAACGGGGATTGGATTAGTTTCAATGAAAAGTGTTTTCATCAGTGTGAAATACTTGTGATGAATCTCTCTGGCTCTTTCCAAATTACCTGCAAACAGTGAATGACACATCTGAGCTATTTCACCAGGAATGATATTCGACGCTACCGATATAACGCCATCTCCTCCGGTACACATCAAGTGAAAAGCATGATCATCATTTCCCGAATAAACCATGAAATCATTTCTAACATCCTTCGTCAACTTCACCATTCTGTCTATCTGATTCATGTTCGCGGCAGCTTCTTTTAAACCGGCAATATTCTCACAATCTTCCACTAACCTTACCATAGTTTCTGGAGCGATGTTAACACCTGTTCTACCAGGAACGTTGTAGACTATTATTTTCAAGCTGGTTCTCTCCGAAATATATCTGTAATGTTCATAGAGACCGTTTTGAGTGGGTTTATTGTAATACGGTGTCACCAGGAGAACTCCATCTGCCCCCAATTTTTCCGCTTGTTTCACCATGCGAATCGTTTTCTCCGTACTGTTCGTTCCGGCACCAACGATTATTGGAACTTTGTTGTTCGCCAACTCCAAAGTTTTATCGATCAATTTCTCCCTTTCTTCATCATTCACTGTGGGTGCCTCACCCGTTGTCCCAAGAACAATCAAAGCATCGACACCGTTTTCAAGTTGGAAATTAAGAAGTTTCTCATAAGCTGAGAAATCAATCTTTCCATCTTTAAAAGGCGTGACTATGGCCGTTCCTACCCCTCTGAACATCTCTCGACACTCCCCTCTAAGAATATTTTTCCTTCGGATAAATAAAGCCTCAAAGGTCCACCCAAGGTGTAGAACGTGGCTTCGGTGACCTTCGTTTCTTTACGATAAACAATGAAAGTAGCTGTGGCTCCAGAACCACATGCCTTAGTTTCCCTTTCCACCCCCCTTTCATATGTTCTAATCCTCAAAAAACCCCTTGAAATTTCCTCAAAGAAATCAACGTTGGCATTGGAAAGATCACGCAAATATTTTCCAACTTTTTCAACATCGATTTTTTCAACATTTTCTCTTCTCACAACAAAATGTGGAACACCCACGGTGATCAAGTAACCTTCGCAAGAATCAAAATATACTTTTTCAATTGAAGAAGCATCAGGCATCGCAACTGAAACCTTATCTCTTTTCACGATACCCTCCAGTACTCCTGCATAGGACCAGAATTTAATTCTACCTTCATTTATGTATCCTTCATCGAAAAGATATTTCAAAAAGGCTCGTGAGCCATTTCCACAAAATTTTGCCCTTTTTCCATCTCTGTTGAAATAATCCATAGCGAAAAGTTCATCCTTTTTCTCGACAAACAATGCACCATCGTCATCACCTACGTTTTCCAAAACCAACCTTTCTTTTTCATAATCATTCATTGGCTTTGTTAACAGATTAAAAATCACAAAAGAGTTACCATTCGCTGAGTACCTCACCATTTCTAAATCACCCCGTTCAACTTCATATGTTTTATCAGGATTCTAATCGCATTCGTTGCTGCTCCCACTCTTATGTTATCTGCCACATTCCAAAACAGGATACTACTTTTATCGAATGCCCTCAATCTACAAACGAACGTGATATCGCTGTCTTCCACATCAAGAGGAGTGACTATCTCATCTACTACTTTCACATTCTCGCCTGATGCTACAACCTCTCTCACTTGAGTCAAATTTTCATATTCTCTTTTAAACCTCACAAATATACTTTCGGAATGTCCATAGATCACAGGCACTCTCACCGTTGTTGGAAATACCGTTATCGTTGGATCACCCAAAATCTTTCGAGTTTCATTCACCATCTTCATCTCTTCTTGCGTGAAGCCATTTTCTTCGATGTTACCTATCAGTGGAATAACATTGTAAAGGATCTGTTTGGGGAAGATCCTCTTTTCTCTCGAACCTCTTGTTTGCTCTATAAGTTCACTTATTCCTTTGTAACCTGCACCAGAAGCTGATTGATATGTGGACACAATGATTTCCTTTATTCCATAACGTTCATGAAGTTTGTAAAGTGAGAGGACCATTTGAATTGTTGAACAATTGGGGTTCGCTATTATTCCTCGATAATTCCTTAGAAGGTGCGAATTTATTTCTGGAACAACCAAGGGTATGTTTGAGACCATTCTGAAAGCTGAAGAATTATCAATAACAGTTGCTCCATTTTTAGCAGCAATGGGAGCGAACTCTCTTGAGACAGAAGCACCTGCAGAGAACAGAAAGTAATCATATTTTTCTTTCAAAGCCTCTTTTGTTAATTTCTTTACTTTCAATTTTTGTCCATTGAAAAGCATTTCCTTTCCCTCGGATCTTTCCGAAGCAAACAGATGAAGTTCATCAGGTTCGATTTTATATTCCTCCAACACTTTCAACATCTTTCTTCCCACTTCTCCCGTTGCGCCGACGATTCCCAGTTTCATTTCTTCACCTCCACACTATGCATATAAAAAAAACCGGGCTACCTTCTTTGTGGTAGCCCGGCAATTTTTAAGGAACTATCTATCAAAAGCACACTCCGCCCTTAAAAATTACCGGGCGGTTGTGCTTAGCCTTCATCATCATAACGTGACTTATACGATCCCAATATTCAACACAATCCATATATGCCACCTCAACTAAATTTCAATTTTTTACTTTATATAATAATCCAAAAGTATATCAGTGTCAAGAAGGAAATGGCCTGATCTGTAATCAAAAAAGACCCTCCTGGGAAACCACTCCAAGAGGGCTCTTTGATTACAGATCATAATTTGAGCTTGTTTGTATTGATCACACTTAAATTTTATCAAGATGTAGTCTTTTTTCACTATTTTAGCTTTTCAATTATTGTTCACCCTGTCTAATGTAAAAACTAATTTACAAGCAACCTAAAAAGCTTAGGGAACTGAATAAGAGTCTCAATCAAAATTGTTAACTGCATTCCAACTAACATGTATGTAATTTGTGAAGTCAAAGTCTTTTTATTTACACTCGCTAATTTCACCCTCAACTTTAATCTCTCCACAAACTATTCTATCTCCCATCTTTTCAAGTACA
>DQYP01000185.1 GCA_011043375.1 Thermotogaceae bacterium
CGAATATTCTTGTTGTTGATGATTCGAAGGTAGTGAGATTGATGATAAAATCGATTCTCAAACGCCAAAGGTTCAAAGTTTTCGAGGCCGAAGATATATCAACTGTTAAGAACAGTGTATTCTCCAATAATGTGAGTTTGAATGATATAGATTTGATTCTATTGGATATCAATTTAAGGGATGGTAGCGGATTTGAATTGTTGAGTTTTCTCCACGAAAGATATCCGAGTATCCCTGTGATTATGATGAGTGTTGAAGATAAAAAGGAAACGGTTATAAAGGCCATAAAATTGGGTGCAAGAGATTACATACTTAAACCATTCACCAAAGAAACTCTTTTAAGCAAAGTAACATCGCTTTTGCCAAGCGAGAGATTGAAAAGAAAATATAGGAATGACATAGTTTTGTTGATCAACGATGTTTCTTTAGAGATAGATCGATCGGTGAGATCAAAATTACCGTTCACACTCTTAAAAATAAAATGTAATAACTTCGATAATGATTTATTTGAAGATTGTAGAAGAATCTTGAGCGAGAATGTCCGAGAAATAGATAGAGTTTATTCTGTAGGAGACAACGAATTTGTTCTTTTATTACCGTTAACAAATGAAGAAGGTGCACGAATCCTTCTGGAAAGACTGAAAGAAAAGATAAGACGTGTCTGTTCAAATATACAAGAAAAAATCGTCTCCTTCCCTCAAAATGTCGAAGAATCAAGCAAACTTGATTTTCACAAGCAAAAACAATACAAAGAAGAACTCTTTCGAAGTCTTGAAATTCCTCAACTTTTTTGGTCAGATCTACAAAATGAAAGGAGTTAATAGTAGTGAAAATAGGATTGGCGTTGAGCGGTGGTGTGGATAGTGCCGTTGCGCTTTACAGTTTACTCAAAGAGGGGCATCAAGTCACAGCGTATCACATAAAAACCATGCCAGATGAAATTTATTTGGAAAAACGGATAAAACACAAAGTATGTTGTAGTCCATCGGATACGTATGATGCCAAATTGATAGCGAAAAAATTTGGAGTCGAGTTGAAAATAATCCATATGGAATCTTTTTTCAGGAATACCGTCATAAGTTATTTTCTCTCTGAACACAAAAAAGGGCGAACTCCAAATCCATGTTATTTTTGTAATCGTTGGATAAAATTCGGTAAGCTGTTAGATATGATGCTTGACGATGGTATGGAGATGGTGTCCTCTGGCCACTATGCCCGAGCAGTTGATGGTAAACTCTACAAAGCCATTGACAAGCAAAAAGATCAATCTTATTTTTTGTCATCAATCGATCGATCAAAACTTTCGCGCTTGATTTTTCCAAATGGTTACCATACTAAAGAAGAAGTGAGGGAAATTGCCAAGAGAATTGGGATTCATGTCCATAACAAACGTGAATCTCAGGATCTCTGTTTCATACCTGATTCAAATCAAAAGAGTTTTCTGCAAGAAAATGGTGTGAATTTGAAACCGGGTCTTATAGTTGACAAGAAAGGTAAAATATTGGGTAAACACGAAGGAATAAATCTTTACACCATTGGTCAAAGAAAGCTTGGTATAGCAACTGGGGAAAAGATGTATGTTATTTCAAAAGATTCGGTTAATAATGTTTTAATAGTAGGCGAAAAATCTTCCGTCTTAAGAAGAAGATTTAAAATATCCAATTTGAATTTCTTAGTGGATTATCTACCAAGTGTTTTCAAGGCGACTGTTAAAGTCAGAAAGAGGGTAAAGGAGGTGGAATGTATCGTCACGATTTTGAATAACGAAGCTGAAGTAATAGCACATGAGTCAATATTTGCCGTCACTCCAGGACAAGTCGCAACGTTTTATAATAATGATCTCGTGATCATGTCGGGAATTATAGATGATTCATAGACATTTCAATAATGCTTTTTTTCAAATTACCCATTCCTTTGTCGAAAAAACTATGCACTAAAACCGTAAAGAACCCTAAACGATGGTTTAAAAGATATCCATTATAATAGTCCTGGAGGGAAGGTGTGATTATGGATAAGATTTTTGGCTTCAAGATCGTTGACCTTAAAGTTCTCTCCCAGTATGAATTGTTGAAATTGGTTAAAAATGGTGATTCTGACGCACTCAAAGAATTGATAAAACGTCTCAAGAGTAATGGGATGTCCTTCCCCAAATCCAATAGGAATGAAAGCAATGGAGAAAAACATCATTGAAATTAAGGATTTCTCAATCGTTTCAAAGGGTAACAAAATAATCGATTCTATCAGTACCACCTTTAGGGACAAAGAGTTGACACTGATTTATGGTCCGCGTGGTGCTGGAAAATCGGTCTTTTTGAGGTCTTTGGTTTTTTTGAATGAGGAATTTCTCGATGATATCTTCTACAGTGGCGAGATATTTTTTGAGAGTCGAAAAGTGAGTATCAAAGATGCAAAGTTTTTGAGAACTAAAATAGCCTATTCCGATACCAGCTTTATTGAGCCAATTGAATCCTTTACAGTTAGGGAAATGATAAATTTAGCTACCGGTAAATCCTCGTGGGATTCTGGGATGGGAAGAAAGGCTTCTTCACTCCTCAAGAAATTTGATCTTCTTTCCAAACTCGAAAAAGGCTTGGATTCCCCAATATCTGCTTTCAATTCAAAAGATAGGGTGCTTTTTTTATTTTTTCTTGCTTTTATACGCGAACCTGATGTTATAATATTTGATAGTATAATGGATCATCTGGATAACCAAACCATAGACGAGCTTTGTGAATTCCTGGTGAGAATCAAAGGTGACTACACAATGATAATATCAACAAGAAATTTGAATAGCTTGGTGGGAATAGCGGATAGAATCTTATATCTAAAAGATGGTAAAATAGTTTTTGATGGTGAACCTGAGAAATTCATAATGGAATGGAGGAGTTGACCCTTCTTGGAAGTCTTGACCGTTACCATGAATCCGGCACTTGATAGAGAGATCTTCCTCGATGGATTCGAAATAAATAAGCTTCACAGGATCTTCGATCCTTCGAAGATGGATATGACTCCAGGAGGTAAGGGAATAAATGTCTCCATGGCATTGGCAAATTTTGGAGTTAAGAATGTGGCAATGGGTGTGTTAGCTGGATATATGGGTAGGGTTATAGAAGAAGAGTTGAGAAAATATTCGGAACTCATAACGACCAATTTTGTTCATACGAATGGCGAAAGTAGAGAGAATATTACCATAATGGATGAAGTCAACCAGACCATCACGGAAATAAATGCTCCTGGCCCTACGTTGGATGAGGAAACAATAGAGCAATTTTTTCAAAGATATGAAATGACTTTATCACGAGTTAGCCATGTTGTTATATCCGGAACAGTTCCTCCAGGTGTTCCAATGGATTTTTATAAAACTCTATCCAATGTGGCAAGTAAAAAGGGAAAGATCGTTTTAATGGAGGCGAGAGGACAACTTTTGACGAATGCAATTTTAAGTGAAGGTTGTCCTAAGATAGTGAAACCGGATTTAAGAGCCGATAGAAAATGTTTGGGTATAGAATTAAAGAACATTGATGATTACGTAAAAGTCAGCAAAATCATCCTCGAAAGAGGAGCAGACTTGGTTGTTTTGTCTTACGAGATCATAAAAAATGTGGTAGCAACACGTGAAGGCATTTGGTTGCTTGATACGTCCCAACAAGTCGATATATCACATGTTCTTGGGACTGGTGACACGTATGTCGCTGGAATATTATATTATCTTCTGAGACGTGATAAGGATCTGTTTGAAGCTTCTAAATTTGGTTATATAGCAGCGGTTGCCAAATTGAGGTACTCGAAGAAGATCTTTCCATCCATAAAAGAGATCGAAATTATAAGGGATAATATAAAAGTGGAGAGGATAGTCTGATGAAGGTAAAAGATCTAATGATAAGAGACATAACCGCTGTTTTTGCTGAACAAAGAGTAAAAGATGTCATAAAGATCTGCGCAAAACAGTTGTTCACCGGATTACCTGTTGTAGATGAGGAAATGAAGGTGATAGGCTTCATAAGTGAATCTGATATAATTTCTGGTGCTGTTCCAAGTTATTACAGCATGTTGCAGTCTGCTTCATTTATACCTGATACGAACCAATTCAAAAGAAATCTGAATAAAATAAAAGAGAAACCGGTTTCAGAATTCATGACTAAGCCGAGAGTAGTGAAAGAAATGGATAGCGCCATTTATGCGGCCGATTTGCTGATAAGAAATGGTTGGAGAGTGTTGAGTGTTGTAGATGAAGAGGAGAAGTTAGTTGGTGTTGTTACAAGAATGAGATTGCTGTGGGGAATCATCAACTCTCCAAATATCTGAAAGGTAGAAACTTGAAAATGGCAAACATCAATATCGTTACTTTAGGCTGCAAGGTTAACCAATATGAAAGTGAATGGATGAAAGAACAATTAGCAGAAAAGGGGCATAAGATTGTGCCCTTTTTTGTTGATGCGGATGTAGTTGTAGTCAATACTTGTACAGTTACCTCTGAAAGTGATAGAAAATCACGTCAAATAGCGAGGAAAGTGAGAAAAGTGAATCCCAATGCTAAAATTGTTATCTTGGGATGTTCTTCTCAGCTTAATCCTGCATCTTTCAGCGAATTCGATTTTGTTGGTGGCAACGAAGAAAAAAAAGACATTATAAAAATAATTGAGAAATTAATGAGCAATGGAAAAAAAACTTTTAGTAAAATCAAAAGGAATTATTATCTAAATGAAAAGCTGGATGATATGATTATAAAGAATTTTGAAAATAAAACCCGGGCATTCGTGAAGGTAGAAGATGGATGTGATCAGTTCTGTACTTATTGTGCAATAAGGTTGGCAAGAGGAAACAGGATAAGAAGTAAAACACCCATTGTAGTTATAAAAGAAGTCACTGATTTGGTGAAAAATGGATACAAAGAGATAGTATTGACAGGAATAAACCTTGGAAAATACGGTGAGGATAAAGGAACCAACTTAATCAGGTTGTTAAAACGACTCGTAAAGATAGAAGGAAATTTCAGATTGAGATTGAGTTCACTGAATCCGAATGATATAAACGACAAATTAATAGATCTCTTCGAAGATCACCCTAAAAAATTGTGTAGACATCTTCACATTTCCCTGCAAAGCGGTTCAAATAGGATTTTGAAAATGATGGGACGAAGGTATTCGATCAATGAATTTGTAGATGTAGTTTACAAACTTCGAAAAATAGATCCATTTTTCAGTATAACTACAGATGTAATAGTTGGTTTCCCCGGAGAGAATGATGAAGATTTCGAACAAACACTTCAACTTTGTAGCTTTGTAAAATTCTCCAAAGTTCACATATTTAGATTTTCTCCTCGAAAAGGGACCCCTGCTTACGAACTTTGGAGCAAAAACAGAGTGCCTGATAGAATTTCTAAAGAAAGGGCCAAAATTTTAAATGATCATGTAAATGAAATGAGGAGATTTTATTTGAGAGAACACATTGGAAAGATCAGAAAAGTTTTGATCGAGATGATCAATGAAGAGGATGGACGTATCTTTTCAACTGGATTTGACGATTATTACGTACCTCACTTTATAGATGGTGTTCTTTTAGAAAATACTTTTGTTGATTCTATACCAATTTCAGTAAACAAAAAGGGGGTAAGATCTAGAATTGCTTGTGAATGTGAACGGGCAATGGCTGACCAGGAAGGAAGCAAAAATTTCTATACTTGATAGAGGTTTCTTGTTTGGAGATGGAGTCTATGAAACCATTAGAACCTATTACAAAAGGCCATTTGCTTTAGATAAACACTTGAAAAGATTGGAATATTCTGCAGAGAAATTGGGAATAAAACTTCCAGATCTTTCATTCATAACTTCGGTAATCAATGAAGGAATAGAACGTTTATCTGAATCTATCGTTGATCAACAAGAAATATATATTCGATTGATTGTTACACGTGGTGAATCTGAGTTTTCATTACGAATAACTACTATCTCCCCAACTTTTGTGGCTATTTTTAAACCCCTTGAGACTTCAAATAAAGAAGGTGTGAAAATAAAGATTTCAACGGTCAGAAAAATCCCATCAGAATCGATCGACCCAAAGATAAAAGGATTGGGGCAGATTGATAAAATCCTCGCGAGGTTGGAAATGACAAAAGAGGTTTATGAAGTTATAATGCTCTCTTTTAATGGTTACGTAGCTGAAGGGACCATGAGTAATATTTTTATGATCTCAAACGAAAGACTTATTACTCCTTCCCTGGACACAGGAATCTTGAATGGTATCACCAGAGATACGGTAATAGAAATCGCAAAAGAAAAGGGTATAAAGGTTGAAGAAAGATTAGTGGAATTGAAAGAATTATTCAACGCCGAGGAAGTTTTTTTGACACACACAAGTGCTGAAATAGTACCAGTTAAGTACGTAGAAGAAATTGAAAAGGATGTTGGCCCGGTAACGAAACTGTTGAAAGCAGGATTCAGAGAATATATAGAAAGATGGATCGAATCGTATTGATCTTGAATTACAGATCCCAGGATATTTCCTGGGATCTGTGTTTTATTGAAATCTTTTCTATATTACTTCAGATCAGATTTAAATACATTGATCCTAAAAGAATATTCATATTCACCCGGATACAGGGTGTATTCAGGATGAGGCAAAGCTCCCCAGCTGTTATCTCCTCCGACACCCATCTGTCTGTAATCTATGTTCAACGTTATCAAATCTTTTCTAAACTCAAGTTCATTCA
>DQYP01000211.1 GCA_011043375.1 Thermotogaceae bacterium
AGACAGCTCCATTGGCCATCGTCATAGCAGTAGAGAATGTTGGAACCTGGGAGAGTGACGGAGCGATTGTTGGAGCTTTCATTCAGCTAACCTGTGTGGATTTGGGTCTGGGTTCATGTTGGGGTCATATAGCAGGAATCGTCGAGAATGAAGCAAGAAAACTTTTGAATATTCCAGAAAGATATCGTGTACTTTGTGTTGTAGGTATTGGATATCCTGATGAAGAGAAATCCCCACATGATGAGAGTGAAATAGATGAAAAGAGGATACATTGGGAGAAGTTTTGATTGTCAATTATGCTTAATATTTTGTAATCTTTCATCTACATTTTGGTAATTTCAGAAGCAATTCTAAACACAAAATGAACGATTTCATGATCGCAATGATTATGGTTTATCTGGATATTCAGTGATTAATATATCCTTGACATTAAAGACATGTATAGTTTAAAATAATCATTGGGTGATGACAATTGATTCTGAACGCTAAAATCTTCATCGAAAGAGGAAAAATCCCTTCTGATTACAGAAGATATTTCATATCCCTTCTAAAAGCAGCATTTCAGGGTACAGAATTTGAAGATATAGTCCTGTCTAGAGAAAGGATCCCGAAACCTTATACATTCTCAGTGGGATTTTCAAGAATTGTCAGACAAAATATAGATAGCTTAGAATTCGAGAGTCCGGTATTCTTTAATTTTTCAACACCTATTCATACGATGATTGCCCACCTTTATAATCACGTA
Organism: Thermotogaceae bacterium; assembly: GCA_011043375.1. Taxonomy (GTDB): domain Bacteria; phylum Thermotogota; class Thermotogae; order B21-G9; family HyVt-16; genus HyVt-16. Next base: position 746 of record DQYP01000211.1, read on the forward strand.
AAAAACCTTCCGACTCTTTTCTCAAAGGAAGTAAAAGAGATACAAATTCATCTGCCTCCACCAGTAACAATAAAAAGTAGGGAGATGGTGTTCAAGATAATGGGGTGTGCTGTTCTGACCAGAAACTATAGGGAGGGTGAAGTGTACGTCCATCCTGAAGATGATGATTTCGAGGAAGCGTTCAATCACTCCCTAAAAATCCGCCTCGAGTACTTCAGAGAGAAATTCTCACATTTTGGGCATTTCCCTAAGTTTTCCCTAGTTAAGGTTCTAACGAAAAATTTAGAGAAAACGGTCATCAAGCATTATGGAGGGGTCCTCGAAGGTTTTCGAGGAACCTTGAAATTGCAAGGAGATCTGAAGATCTTGAACTTTCTGGCAGAAGCAGGTATAGGGGTCAGAACCGGTCAAGGATTCGGTATGGTAAGGGTGGTGAAATTTTGAAAGAAATCGTTATATATCCCCACAATTGGGTCCACAACGCCAATGTGTATGGTTTTCTAAAAGCATTATCATGGTACGGTTTTGATGTATCGAAATTACTCAAAGATGACGGCACATTGACTTTAAGCGAAGATATTCAGAAGGATATATATGAAAAAGAGTCTGGTATTCCAAAACTTTACAAAATATGGATAGAATCAACTGATAAGCTCAGAATAGCGAAAGTGGATGAAAAATATGATCCTTATGTTAATATCCCCAAACGATTTTTTATGAACGACGAGAGGTTATATAAGAACCTGATACCCGAGAGAGGAGATAAATTAGAGAAATTTTGGGTGGAATTGCGGAGAATGATAGAGCATGTCTTTGATACACCAAAGATCGAAGGGAATGATACATGCTTTCTCTGTGGAAACCCTGTAAGTGTTCCAAATGATAAAAAACTCATTAGATACCATGAATTCTCTCCTGAACTTTTTGGAAAATTATCATCATGGATAAGGCATTTCCCAAACGCTTTTTGGAACATGGAGCAGAATCTGTATGTATGTGATGTATGTTCTCAGATGGCGCTTTTTCGTCATTTCGTGTTTTACAAGAATAATGATAAGTTCATAAACGCCCCATCATTCAAAGTAATATGGTACCTCAATGAAGCTTTAGAAGCGTTTAAAAAGCTAAATACTAACGAGGCTCTTGGATACTCTTTACTTGAAACTTCTTTAAAGATTTATAGGATACTCGGTGCTTGGGCAAGACAAAATGTGGAGATAATAACTTTAACAGATTCTGGATATGAAATATCCTATCTCCCGCCAAAGGTCGTGGATTCTCTCCTCACACCAAAAGTGGTGTATCTCCTAAAAGTGATAAGAGATGATGAAATTTTCCAAAAAGTTTTAAGAGAAGATACAAATGGGATACTAACAGATACTTATATTTCACTTCGCATGAAGATCACAGAAAGGCAAAATCTCATAAGAAAAGCAAAGAGAGAAATTCAAATTCAAATAAACCCTATGTATACCCTCCAGTTGTATCTTGAGTTGAGAAAAATCTACTCGGGGGTGAAGATCATGGTGAAACCAGAGGATTTAAAAAAGCTTGGTAAAAAAGTAGCAGAAGCTTTTGAAAATACCAAGTATCGTCTTTTAGAGTTGGTAAGGCTTGGAAAAAGAAGTGAAGCATATCACCTAGTTTTGAGAACATACATGACTAGGAAAATGGTATTTCCAAAAGAGCTTAATTATGTGTTCAGTGTGAGAGATGACGAGGTTTTTAAAGCGTTGATGTTTGCGTATATAAGTGGTATGGCCGGAGGTGAGCACCATGAATGATGTAAGAGCGATTACTATTACTTTAATCTTCGAAGCTTGTGCTGTGAACAGAGATGAAAATATTGGTGGGAACATGCAATCGATAAAGAAACTTAGAAGAAGGGGTGGTATATACTCTTTCTTATCACGTGCTTTTATGAGGCACAAATTGTTCAATGCTCTCGCTAGAAAATATTCCTGGAAACCTGCTCCTGTGACAGTTGGGACAAACAATGTTATCCAATTCGATCTTGAAAACAACAGTATCATTCATAGTGAAGAGCTGGATTTCTTTGGATACATGTCAACTGTCTCTGAAACTGTCGTTAGAAAAGCTCCCATTGGTATGACAAAAGCCGTTTCCTTGGAACCATGGGAAGGTGACATGGCTTTCTACGCAAATCATGACATGGTAGCTAGAGCGCAAAAGCAAGGAAAAAAAGCCACTCCAAATCCGTTTTCCAAGGAAGAACATCTATCGTTGTATAAATTCTCGATAGTTATGGATCTGGATAGGATAGGTGTTGATGAGGTGATCGTTCAAAAGGATGCGAAGATATTTGGTGTAGAGGTTAGAGAGGAAATGAAAAAAGATTTTGATGGGGGATATGTCGAAATAAAAAAACTGTCCAAAGATTATTATTCAGTAACGGCAAAGGTGAACGAAGATGAAAAAAGAAAAAGAATTTGCAATTTTCTTGACGTTGTGATAAATGGATTTGATATTCACACATCAACCGAGTCATGGAGTACCACTCCCATGTTCGCCATCGTAGCCACGCTCAATCTCCCACTAACTTTGTTCAATCCGTATGTAAAACTAAACGAAAACGGTTTAGATTCAACATCTTTGACATCTGCTATCGAAAATACAAGTGTTTTGAAAGTTTGGATGTATCCTGGGATGTTCAAAGTAGGCGTAAAAGGAGTTGATGTAGTTGAGAGCCCAAAGAAGTTGTACGAGAAAATCTGCGCAGAAATCTCATGAGAGGTGAAGGTAATGAAAATTTTGCAAATACACCTGAGAGCTCCTACAGCTCACTTCGCTATACCCTTCGCAATGTCCATAAAAAGAACCTTTCCTATTCCGATGTATTCAACCGCCATCGGCATCGTATGTAATGCTTTGAAATATAAGGAAAAAATTGAAAAATTTCTGACATCTCAGTTTTCCATGGCAATTATTGGAGATTATGGATCTATGCAGTATGAATACACATGGTTAAGAAGTTTTAGTTTGAAACATCATAAGAGAAGATTCCCAGGAAAGGAAGATAGGAGATTTATGGGAGAGGTAGAGCATCCAGGAGGGCAAATGCCCAATGTAGTTAGTTACCTCCTTGACGCAGATTTCAGAATATATGTAAAAGCTCCTTTAGATATCTTAAAGATGATAATGGAATCTTTCTTGTCTGGAGACTGGATAACACATCTTCATGCTGGTAGGGCCGAAGATATAATTGACTTTTTCGAAGTAGATTTGTTAGATATTCAAGTTGAAAAGATCTATGAGACGAATGGCTATACTTGGATTCCATCCCCAGAATTCGCTGATTTGGATTTCAAAGATTATGAGTCTCTTTTTAATACAATAGGTGGGAGTATTTTCCTTGTGTCAACGATATACAAGGTATCAAATGGGAAAAGGCATTTTGAGCGTATCAGAGCAAAGCTTTACAATGGTGGGATTCCTCTCATAAATTTCAAACCGGTTGTTTTACCAGCTCATAATGAAAGGCCTCTCTTTTTCGCAAGGATGGTGAAAGAATGAGGATCTTAGCTAAGAGCAAAGGTATATCCTTGGGAGAGCATACTTCTGACGTTTTAAAAGCTGTTAAGAAGCTTAAAGAGATCTATGAAGGTGACTGGAGGCTTGTAGAACTCTCTGCTATCTATCATGACTGGGGGAAATGCTTTCCAGGTTTTCAAAAGAAAGTGGGGAATGAGGATTATCTGAAAATTTTTGGAGACTTACAGAATGTAGAGGATGTTCCTCACTCCTTTTTAAGTGTTGTGTTCATACCAAAAAATGTACTCATGAGTTTAGATAAGGATGATGCCATGATCGTTCTATCCGCTGTTGCATATCATCATTGGAGAGGCAGCTATTTGGATGTACTCATGGGAAGATCTATTGATAAATTGAAAAAAGCTTATAGATGGCTCCTTGAAAATCATGAGAATCTCATCAAACTGCTAGAAAAGGAATATTCTGAATTTTTGAAAGAGTTACCTGAATATCTGAAGAACCAGAATTTTAAAGTGACAATTCATAAAGAACTATGTGAATACCTATCAAAAGCTTCTCTGATGGACTCGTCACTTCTGATACCACCACATCTGATGTCCACTTTACCCAATTTCGTGACAAGAGAAATAAATATGAACGATGAAATATACAAAAAGTATATTTTCACAATTGGCAATTTGATGAGAGCTGATAGATTCGCCTCAGCATGTGAAGAAGGCAGAGGGGAGCTAGAAGAAATAGAAAAAACATATGAAAAAGATCAATTTAAAGTGGTAGAACAGCACCTAATAAAGCAGGGATACCATGCTTGGCAATCTACAAAACTTGAAGGAAGACGTGGTAAAAACCTTATACTTATAGCACCAACTGGTTCGGGAAAAACGGAATTTGCTATGATGTGGGCAAAGGGAAAAACCATCTTTTCTCTCCCTCTAAGAAGCGCTGTTAATATGATATACGATCGATTCACAGAATACTTTGGAGAAGAGAATGTAGGAATACTTTATTCAGGAGCAGATCTCTTCTTATTTTTCACCAGATTTCATGGTGATCCAGATCTTGAGGGAGAAATATTAAAGATAATGAACACTTCAAGATTCCTGTCGTATCCATTCATAGTTTCAACGGGAGATCAACTGTTTCCAGCTGTACTGAAATATCCAGGTTATGAGATGCTTTACTCAGTTTTTATGAATTCATACCTGATAATCGATGAGATCCAAGCATACGATCCATATGCATCAGCGATTATCGTGAAATCCTTTGAAGATATATCTCAGCTTGGTGGGAAATTTCTTCTCATGACAGCCACTTTACCAGGATTTATAAGAAAAGAAATTGAAAAAAGGGTAAAGGATGTTGAAACACTTGATGTGTATGACGAACTCCAAGGAGATGAGGTAAGAAATGTTATCGAGTTGAAAATGGGAAACTTTGATGCGATGATAGAGCAAGTCATCAACTTTTTCAAAGCTGGAAAAAAAGTTCTGGTGATTCGAAACACAGTTTCAGAGGCGGTGAAAACTTATGAAGTTTTGAAAAAAATCGTGGATAAGGTGATGATAATTCACTCTAGAATGACGCTACATGATAGGAAATCCATTGAGGATAAATTGAAAGCGTATAGGCCTGATGAAAAAGGCGAAAAAGTTATTTTAGTATCTACCCAAGTCGCTGAAGCTTCGCTCAACATAGATTTTGATGTGTTAATAACTGACATTGCACCCATAGATTCTTTAGTTCAAAGAATGGGGAGAGTCAGCAGGAAAAATGCTTATTCCTCCGATGAACCAAATGTGATCATGTATGTATTTGAAAAAGAAGGAGAAGGTATAGAAACGTATAGGGGAGTATATAAAAAGTCATCAATTCTTACCAGTATCGCTGCTCTTTGCTGTCCTGATAAATTGGAGATAAGTGGTAAGAGAAATCCTCTCAGCAACATCGAGAAGGAGATCAAAAAAGCTCTCAAAAAGGAGATGAGACTCAAGATAAGACAAAAAGATAAGAAGAAGATTGTCGAGAAGGTCTACGATTTTCTAGAAGAGCTAAATGATGAATATATAAACAACTTTTACGATGCTCTCGAAACTCTTGATAGTGGGTACACCTCTGAATCCCGTTCTGATGCTTTGAGGATCTTCAGAAGGATCTCAAGTGTTGATGTGATTCCTGAAAACCTGGTCAAGGACTTTTTAAAAGCTCTCGAAAGAGGGGATGTATATTCAGCTATTTTGAGAAATGTTGTACCAGTTCCTACGTATTCTCTGAGCGACTTTGAAGTTGTACCAATTCCCATTGAAGATAAACGTATTAAGCGGTATCTGAGCGGAATAGTTACAGTGAAAGGTTTGAAATACCATGAAGGAGTTGGATTATTATCCTCCAAGGATAACAGGGACAATGGTGGCGTATTACCGTATCTGTAA
>DQYP01000252.1 GCA_011043375.1 Thermotogaceae bacterium
CAATTAAACTATGTGTTAGAGAATCCTTTCTGATCTTGTAAAAGAACTCTATATTGCCTTTTTGACCTTTTACCTTTGAAAACGTCAATCCGACTATGGATAATCCTTGTTCTAATATTTTGGATCTTAGCCTTTCTAACACCATTATGTGCACCTTTGGATCTTTCACCAAGCCCTTTTTGAGGTATTCCCTTGGAGCTTCAAACTGGGGTTTTATTAAAATCAATCCTTCACCGTTTTCAATCAATATTTCTCTAATGGATGGTAGAATTTTAACTACAGATATGAAAGAAACATCACAAGTTAAAACTTGAATCTCCATTGGAAAATTTGATTTTTTCAGGTATCTGGCGTTGACCTTCTCCATCACAACTACTCTTTCATCGTTTCTGAGATCCCAATGTAACTGACCTTTACCAACATCAACCGCAAAAACTTTTTTTGCACCTAATTCAAGCAAAACTTGGGTGAATCCACCTGTGGATGCACCTATATCACAGGCGACTTTGTTTTCAACATCCAATCCCAGATCATCTATTGCTCCTTTCAATTTGTGGGCTCCTCTGCTGACATAAGGATCACGTTTCTTGATCTCGATCCTCGAATCAACACTCGTGAGTTTTGAAGGTTTCAAAACACGCTGACCATTCACGTAGATATTGCCCGCTATTATTTCTATTTTCGCTTTTTCTCTGGATTCAAAGAAACCTGATTCAACTAATAAAGAATCCAATCTGAGTTTTCTTCCTTTCATTCTTCCTCCAGAATTTTCAAATGATATTTTTTGACAAAAACAATTATACTACCAAAGCATGGTATAATTTTTAATAACCTGAGATGATTCAAAAACTAAAACCAAAACTTTGATGGGGGAGTGTGGTAAAAAGTGAGAGTAGCAGTTCTGACAGGCGGAGGAGATTGCCCGGGGTTGAACGCCGTTATAAGAGGTATCGTCAAATCACGTAAAGAAGATATTGAAATTCTTGGAATTATGAATGGGTGGAAGGGATTAGTTGAGGGAAAATTCACACAGTTAACTGATGATGATGTTGAAGGTATTCATATTCTTGGAGGAACAATACTTGGAACTTCTCGAACTAATCCTTTCAGGGATAACAAGATGGTTCAACAATGCTTAGATAATATTGAAAAAGAACGTATAGATGCGATAATAGCAATCGGTGGGGATGATACACTCACGGTGGCTTCAAAGTTCTATGCTGCGGGAATCAATACCATTGGAGTGCCAAAAACGATAGACAATGATGTCTCGAATACTGATTACACCTTTGGTTTCCACACCGCAGTTAATGTTGGTGCTGACGCAATCGATAGACTACATTCAACCGCCAAATCCCATGGGAGGGTTTTCTTTGTCGAATTGATGGGTAGAGAGGCAGGTTGGATAACCATAGAAGCTGGATTAGCGGCTGGAGCTCATCTGATCTTGATACCTGAATATCCACGAACATTGAAAGAAATAATAGAGATCATTGATAAACGAATGAAAGAAAAAGGCTATGCAGTCGTTGCGGTCGCAGAAGGTTTCAAACCAACGGAGTTGGAAGAACTCGTTGGAAGGAAAGATGAAGTCGATGCGTTTGGGCATATAAAATTGGGTGGAATAGCTCACTACCTTTCAGAGGTTATTAAAGAAAAAACTGGTTATGATACACGCTCGGTGGTTTTAGGACATTTGTTGCGAGGAGGCACTCCAACAGCTTTTGATAGGATACTTGGAACAAGATATGGAGTTAAAGCAATGGAATTGGTTATAAACAAAGACTTTGGAAGGATGGTAGCACTTAAGGGCAACGAGATCATATCCATACCATTGGAATACGGTATAGCCACCAAAAAATTCGTGCCTTATGAATATTACAAATTAACGGAATTATTTTTCGGATGAAATAAATCAGAGGAAGTGATACTCTTTGAAGGGTTTTCATCCATTTGTTAGATGGGCCATAGAAGTTATAGAAAATTATATAAGACGTGGGGTGGTCATTGAACCCACCCCTGATCTTCCTGAAGAACTTTTGAACAGGAAAGCTGGTGCTTTCGTATCTCTTCATAGAAGTGATGGAAGCCTCAGAGGATGCATAGGAACTTTTCTTCCAACTAGAGAGAATCTTGCCTTGGAAATAAGAGATAACGCGATCGCTGCAGCAACCAGAGATCCTCGTTTTCCACCCTTAACGGTTGATGAGTTAGATGACACAGAAGTTAGTGTTGATATCTTGAGTAAACCAGAACCTGTGGAAGATCTTTCAGAACTTGATCCCAAAAGATACGGTGTCATAGTTGAAAGTGGTTGGAAAAGGGGATTGTTGCTTCCAGATTTAGAGGGAGTTAACACCATCGAAACTCAACTTGAAATTGCAAAACGAAAAGCGGGTATATACAACTTTGAAAAATTCAAAGTATATAGATTTACTGTTGAACGATATCACTGAGGTGATGAAAGTGAGAGAGGCACTTTTTTACGAAGAAAATAATGAAAATTCTGTAGTTTGTACTCTGTGCCCTCATAGATGTATTATTTCTAATTCTAAAACGGGATTGTGTGGAGTCAGAATGAACAAAAAAGGCGTTCTGTATTCTCTGAATTACGGTGAAATATCGTCCATCTCTCTTGATCCTATTGAAAAGAAACCACTTTTCCATTTCTATCCGGGAACGGACATTTTGTCGGTTGGTTCGTGGGGGTGTAACTTCAAATGTCCATTTTGCCAAAATTGGCAAATATCCCAAGAAAGGCCAAATGTTCAAAGAATCGATCCAATGAGGCTCATAAATATCGCGCTGGAACATAACTCTAAAGGCATAGCTTACACTTACAACGAACCAATGGTATGGTTTGAATTTGTACTCGACAGTTCAAGATTAGCCACTAAAGAAGGAATATACAATGTTCTTGTTACAAACGGGTTCATAGAACCTGAACCTTTGAATTTACTTCTGCAATCTATTCAAGCCATGAACATAGATTTAAAAGGGTTCAACGAAGATTTCTATAAAAAAGTATGTTTGGGTGATTTAAAGCCCGTTTTGAATGTCATCGAGAAGTCGGTAGAACATGGAATACACGTGGAAATAACAACTTTGATAATACCAGGCGCAAATGACGACCTCAACGATTTGAAACGGGAGTTCAAATGGCTATCGAATTTGAATCCGGATATCCCACTACACATTAGTAGATATTTTCCAAACTACAAGTATACTGTTCCACCAACTTCCGTCGATGAACTGATACGTGTATATGAAACAGCTAAAGAATACTTAAATTTTGTATATCTTGGGAATATTTGGGATAAAAAGTGCGAGAGTACCTATTGCCCGAGTTGTGGTGAATTGGTGATCGAAAGGGAAGGATACAATGTGAAATTCGTTGGAATCGATGAGGAGGGTAACTGTAAAAAGTGCGGGAGAAATATAGTAAAGAATTTATAAATCAGCGAAAGAAAAGTTGGTATTTCACCTATGGCCTGATAGCTATTCTGATAGTAATAGTCTTTGTGGTTTCGTTCAGACGACCACCAGATTATGTGGTAAAAGATGAAATAAGCCTTGGAACGCATGTTAGAGTTGTGGTGAGTTCCAAATATTCTGGGAAAATTTTAGATTCCATTTTTAGAGAATTTAGAAGAATAGACTCAAAATTCAATCCTTACAATCCCAACAGTAAGATCTATAGAATCAATCATTCAAACGGCAATTGGGTTGAAGTCGATGATGAGATCCTCTTCATATTGAAAAAATCTTTGTATTATGCGGATTTGACAGGAGGTGCTTTTGATTTCACCCTTGGAAGACTTATTAAACTTTGGGGATTCGATTCAGAGAATTCAGAGAAAAGGATTCCATCATCAGATGAAATAAACGAAACTCTTAAGCACATTGGGTATGATAAGGTTGAGATAGATGGTAACAAGGTTAGACTTCACGATGGTGTATGGTTGGACTTTGGAGCAATAGTCAAAGGATATGCCATCGATAGAGCTGTACAAATAGCGAAAAAAATAGATCCAAAGGCTACGGGCTTTGTTGATGCGGGTGGAGATATAGGAATAATAGGGCCAAAATTTGGTGGAGCTGATTGGATTGTTGGAATTAGGAATCCTCGAGGTGAATCTCAACAAGATACGATAGGAGTGATCTATTTAAAAGAAGGAGCTGTTGCAACTTCTGGTGATTATGAGAGATTTTTTATTTCAAATGGTAAACGATATTACCATATTTTCAATCCCAAAACGGGATATCCGGCCAAAGGGGTGATCAGTGCGACTGTTGTAGCGAACTCATGTTTGGACGCGGATGCATTAGCCACTGCTATCTTTAACCTTGGGATAGAATATTCTTTGACTTATATTCCAAGATATGGTGGTCAGGCTTTTATAGTTGATGAAAATCAAAAAATTCATAAAACCAAAGGATTTTTGTATTTTGAACAGGTGCATTGAGAAATGAAGCTCTTTGGTAAATACGATTTTGTAGTGCTGAGTGTGATAATCTTTTTGATGTTTTTTCTCTTGATTGTACGAATTCCCTCACGTGATAGTTTGAAAAAAATAGCAGTAGAAATAAATGGGAAAGAATCTTATATCTTTGATAAAAATGGCATATATGAGATAAAAAACAATGGGAAGAAATTGATGACCATAGAGATCTTGGATCACAAAGTTCGAGTATTGAGATCTACATGTCCTGATAAATTGTGTGTAAAAAGTGGATGGTTAAAAAATTCGAACGCCGCGATAGTTTGTGTTCCAAATAGAATCGTAATACATTACAAAAAATTTCCTGACTTTAAAAGATCCGGGATTGATGCATACACATGGTGAGAATAAAAAACAAAATTTTTAGACAAGTGACAATAGGAATATTGATTGCCATCGGTGCAGCCCTGTATCTCATAGAAAGCTTGATTTTCTTTCCAGTTCCTTTACCTGGAGCGAGATGGGGTTTTTCTAATTTGGTAGTTTTGATAACAGCTGTTAACATTGGACTATACGAAACACTAATGGTATCGATTGGTAAAAGTGTTGTTGGTGGCTTAATCAGTGGAAGGTTTGGAAATATAGGTTTTTTAATAGGCTTAGTTGGGAGTGTGGGCGCAGGTATAGGGATGAGCATGGTTCATAGGGTTTTCAAAAAAAATATGGGCTATATGGGAATAAGCTCCATTGGTGCGTTTTTGAATAACCTGATTCAGATTTCTTTGATATCGTTGGTTTTAAAAAATGAATTGGTGTTTTATTATTTACCATATATGACATTCTTAGGAATCATATCAGCATTCATAAATGCATTCATATCTGCTAACATAGAAGGGAGGTTCAAAGAAATTTGAATTTTTTCTTAGCTTCTTCTTCTCCACGGAGGATCGAATTGTTCAAAATGCTGGGAGTGAATTTTAAACAATTGAAACCAACGATAGAGGAAGAGGCTATCAGATTATCCAACAGCGAACCTTCTCAAATTGCCCTTAGAATCGCTGAAAAGAAACTTTCGAATGTAATTGAAAACCATACCTTCAATGAAAAAGATGTTGTAATCACCGCTGATACGGTAGTTTCAATCGGTTCCAGGTTGTTGGGAAAGCCAAAGGACAAATCACAGGCAAAAGACTTTTTGAAATTGCTTTCAGGTTCTTGGCATGAAGTTATCACTGCCGTGTTCATATTCAACAATAACGATATTAAAAGCTTCGTGGAAAAAACGAGGGTGAAATTTCGCAAATTATCAGAAAAGGTTTTAGAAACATATATTAGAACAAATGAACCATTCGACAAAGCAGGAGGATACGCTATCCAAGGATTTGGAGGCCTATTCGTAGAGAAAATAGAAGGAGATTTCTATAATGTTATCGGCTTACCGATTGGAAAAGTATTTGAAATATTCTTGATAAAGGGATGGTTGAATGGAACAGAGTTCTCGAATTCTCCCAAGGGAGCGACTGTTAAAATTCGGTGAGAAGAATCTGAGCAATGAAGAGTTGATAGCTATAATATTGAGAACGGGCAGCAAAGATAAGAACGTTTTGAAACTCTCTACTGAGTTATTGAGAAAATTCAATGGTTCATTGATTGGAATAGAAAAGGCAACCGTTGAAGAATTGAAAAGGTTTGATGGTATAGGAACTGTCAAAGCAGTTACACTAAAAGCACTTTTCGAACTTGCAAAAAGATTCTACGGGGAAATTTTGCAGGCAGAACGGGATAAAATAAAGAGTGCAGAGGATGTCAGTAAGATCTGTTATGATATGGTTTTTGAAATCCAAGAGAGAGTTAGAACAATATGCTTGGATACGAAGTTAAAGATCATAAGTTCTAAAGATGTAACCATTGGAACAATCTCAAGTGCCTTGATACATCCGAGAGAAGTGTTCAGAGAAGCTGTGAAAGAAGGGGCAAGTGGTGTAATAGTTGTTCACAATCATCCCTCTGGTGATCCAACCCCCAGTGAAGATGATAAGGCAGTTACTTTGAAGCTTCATGAAGCCTCGAAGATTTTGGAGATAAAGTTGATCGATCATGTTATAGTTGCAGCAAGAGGTTATTATAGTTTCAGGGAAAATGGTTTACTGGGTCAGTAAAATTTGTTAGGAAGGTGAGAAATATTGTCAAAGGAGAAAGAACTTGAAAACCTTTTGAA
>DQYP01000181.1 GCA_011043375.1 Thermotogaceae bacterium
CTTCGATGCAAACAAGAAGGAACAAGAATTCCATGGAAAAATCAGCGATGAAACAGAATTAATAATCCTTATAACTCCCATAGAAGAGAGTGCAGCTATAATTAAAAACTTGAATTTTAAAGGAGAATTTCTTTTAACCGATTGGTCCGCTTCGAGGGAATTGATAAATCTTCTGGGATCGAAGAGTGAAGGTATTCTCATGATCTCATTTTGCCCATATGTTGTGTTGGAAAAGAGCCCTTATGAGAATTACTTTTATGTTGCAGCATTTGAGACAGTTGGTTTGCTGAATGAACTGTTCTTGAAAAAAAGACTCAAAAAGCCTTTTGAGGTTTTTTTGGACTACACATATAAAGGAAAGTACATGAAACTGCATTTCAAAGGTGGTTTGCTTAAAAACGACGTGTACATTTGGAAAGTCGAAAACCTGAGCATCAAAGACTATATGAAATTCCTTATTGAATCTGGGAGGCTACAAGAAATTGAAAGACAGATTGGAAAATAAAAGTATATTAGAAATAATAAACAACAGAATTGTGCGCCTGAACACCCTGATATTCGTATTGTTGGCTCTGGCTGTCTTGGTTTTGATGATATTCTTCCTCGAAGCAATTTACAGAAAGTACATAGATGACAAGTTAGATTTCGTGGAATATCAGTTCAACAGTATCGTAAGAAATGCTTTAAAAGACATAGAAAATTTCGTTGAAAGTGCTTCCTCTCCTTCAAATGCTTTGGTAGTTATAGAGGTTAATCTGGAAGGAAAGGTGGAATCGTTGAAACCTATAATAAGAAGTTATGAGGATTTTTACTTTATGAATGACAATTTGTTTAAAGAAACGTTGAAAAGCGGTGAATATATTTCTGAATTCACAAAAAGATTTCTCACCGTAGATCCGGTGATTGCTGTATCAAAGAAATACAACGACAAGGTGTATATTGCCTTGCTCGCATTGAATGAGATATATGAAAACAGCCAGGCACTCCAAGATGGTCAACAGCTTTTTTTTGTGGACAAAAACGGATTTGGAGTGAATCTCAGCCAATCAGGATATAGCTTCGTTGATTTCCTTACGATCGAAAGCCACAAGAAAAGAATACCTCTTTTGGGATTAGATTACTTGGAATTCAACAATCGAATACATGTGTTCTTTCAAAGAAAATTTCCATATGGTTTTAGAAGTATTATAACTATACCATTTCTCAGTTTCATAAAACCATACTTGTATTACTTTGTAATCTTTATGTTTTTTCTCACGTTCAATTCGATAATTATCTCTCAACTGCTGACAAGAGAAATTAAAAGCCAGCTCAAGCCGATACAAGATTTGTCAAACCACATGATTGAAGCTTCGGAAGTGACTCCTGTTGTGTTCGAAAATTCAGAATCAGAAAAACTGGGGTTTGAGATTAAGAATCTGATCCACTCTTTCAACAAGATGGTGGAGAACATCAATGAAAACCGTAAGAAAATGTCTTTAGCTGTGAAGAAGCTGGCTATCATGAACGAAAATATGCACTCAATAAATACCCTATTAGTCTTGTCCGAGGAGTTATTCAAAAAAATGATATTGAATCTTGACGTACCAACTGCGATTTTGAAAGAGTACATAAACAAAGTTTTTAGTGCCGTATCTAATTTAAAATATTTCAGTTATAAAGGAGAATTTGGAAATTTAGAGGTCGGTAAGAAATCTGGAAGATCCCTTGTAATAAATCGTGAGGGTGAGACAATACAACTCACTTTCAAGAGTTCGGAAAATAATGAAACGATATTCTTCGAGAATACGCTTGCACAAGAGATAATGAATTTTATCAGGGATTTAAAATTAGCAACCAAAATACAGAACTTACTAAAATATGATTCTTTGACTGGACTTTTCAATAGAAAACACTTTGATGAGTTGTTTGAAAGGGAGATCATCACAGCTAATAGGTATGGAAGGATCTTCTCGTTTATTTTGATAGATCTTGACAATTTCAAAGTTTACAATGATGATTTTGGACATCAATTTGGTGATAGAATCCTTCAAAAGTTTAGTGAGATTCTTCAAGAATCATTCAGACAATCAGACATCTTGGGTAGATTTGGTGGTGATGAATTTCAAATATTGATGCTTGAAACTCCAAGAGAGATGGCATGCGACAAGATTCGTAAGATAAGAGAAAGAATCACATCTCTTGAAGTAAATGGGATAAAAATCAAGTTGTACTTTTCATTTGGGATAGCAGAATTCCCTAAAAATGGTAAAAACAAAGATGAGCTCTTCAAAGTGGCTGATTCGGAGCTTTACAAGACTAAAAGAAAACATCGAAAGGAATCATCAAAATGAATTTTTCAATCTTTCAACGATTTCATCGTTCACTTCTATTCCAAGATCTTTCATCCCTAAAATTATTCCTCCAAGTACTGGAGGAAGAATGGCTTTATGTATATCAACATCAACGAATCGTTCCTTAACGAGCCCTTCAAAGAGATTGTAGACGATCTCATTCTTCTCGAGAACACTTCCACTGTAAGACACCACATTTTTTTTGAAACTCATAATGTTTACAGCGGCTTCGACGCATTCAAACAATTCATACGCTGCTTTCGTCAATATCTCGGTGGCTTTTTTGTCAGATTGTTTAGCAGCTTTATAGACTAAAATTGCCAATCCGGCTATTTCAGTTCGCCTGAGTTTTTCATCTAAGCCATAAACCCATTCTATCAATTGATGAGGCTCTTTAGCGTTTATATGATTCATCACAAAATCCGTTAAAATAGTTCTTTTACTTCTTCCATCGAGTTGCTTGGTTACCTCTCTAAGTCCTTCCAAACCGATGTAGTATGCACTCCCTTCATCACCTATGAGGCTTCCCCAACCACTCACTCTTATTTCCGTTTCTCCTTTTTTTGCGTACGCAATGGTTCCAGTCCCGGCAACCAAATGAATAGAGTCTCTACCTAAGGAACCTCCTGCCCATCCAATGACGACGTCATTGACTACCAGAGATGGTCTTATCCCAATAGTATCTTCTATTATATCCGACAGGACCGTCTCACTATTTTCAAATTCTCCGACTGCTGGTAATCCAAAACAGCTGAAATGAATTTGTTTTTCGAGGCCTTCGACAATTTTTCCGGCACTTTTTTGAATGTTTCTACGAAATAAATCCTCCCCATTTTCCAATATGTTCACGGGACCAGCTGTGGAAGATGCTATTATTTCACCTTTCAGAGTACTCAAAACAGCTATAGTTTTAGTTCCACCGCCATCGACAGACAGCAAATATTCTTCCATTTTATTTTTCCTCCAATCTTCGAATATTCTAAGATATAATAGAAATGAACGCCACAATGAAACTCACAGAGTAGAAAATGAAATCTGATTTTCGATATTTCAATTCGTGATATTGCGTTCTACCTTCATATCCTCTATAGCATCTTGCCTCCATGGCTGTTGCTAATTCCTCTGCTCTTCTAAAAGAATTATAAAATAAGGGAATGATTATAGAGAGCAATGCCTTTATCCTCTTTATGAGACCTTTCTCTTCGAATTTAACCCCTCTCGCCATTTGTGATTTCATGATTCTCTCTGCTTCTTCTGCTATTGTTGGTATGAATCTCAAAGCTATTGTAATCGTCATTGAGAATTCATGGGCTATTCGCGGAGGAATAAAAAGCGAATTTAAAAGTTTTTCCAAACCATTGGTTAGTTTGATAGGAGATGTAGTTAATGTTAAAATAGCTGCCAAAAATATTACTATGATCAACCTTAGACTTATGTAAAAAGCCATCAAAACACCATTATCGGTAATTCTGAATATTCCAATCTCAAAGATGATCTTTCCTTGAGCTGTGAAAAGCTGAAAAAAAGCTCCTATGAAGATCAAAAACCAGATGGATTTGATCCATTTGAGCATATAAACGATTGAAAGCTTTGCTATAGTAATCATCACAACTAAATACAAAAATATCCCGATGTATCCCCACAAATTATCTATGAAAAAAATAGATCCGATTAAGGATATCAACGATACGATCTTGGTTCTTGGATCCAGCGAGTGTATCGGTGATTCGATTGTTACAAACAGATTGGATGATATCCCCTTGAGTATGTTAATCATTCTCTTTGATTGTCACCACCGCGATTGCAGCAATACCCTCCTCACGACCAACGAATCCCATTCCCTCGTTAGTTTTAGCTTTTATACTTATCTCTTTCTCAGATATCTGAAGGATCTGTGATATTTTTTTCTTCATGTGTGGAATGTAAGATGATAACCTGGGTTTCTCGATTATAATGGTTGAATCCACATTGTTCACCGTATATCCCGAATTCTCTAAAATTCTTTTTGCTTTTTCCAACAATTTCAAACTCGAGATGTTCTTGTACTCAGCCGTGTTCGGAAAATAATAGCCAATATCTCTCAATCCTGCTGCTCCCAACATAGCATCAATTATTGCATGCAAAAGAACATCGGCATCCGAATGCCCCAGCAATCCCCTATCATTTTCTATTTCTATACCACCTATTACCAACTTTCTATCGAAAGCGAATTTATGGGAATCATAACCTATTCCAACTCTCAACTTCATCACAACCTGAGCGGCATTATTATGTATAAATATCCCAAAACTTCCGGTGGATTGATTTGAAGTGGTTTAGTTGGGTCGAGGAAATTGAGCTCCACGTTTTCCGTTTCTATACGTTGAATGGCTTCGAGAATGAACTTTGGATTGAAGGCGATCATCATATCCTGACCATCTTTTTCTACTTCCAACTCTTCGTGTGCTTCACCATAATCTTGACTTTTACTCTCTATGTGCATGCTATTGTCGAAGATATTGAATTTGATGCTTTCATCTCCCAGGCGTGCCGTTATAGCGGCTCGCCTAATTGCTTCTCTGAGCTCGACTTTATTTGCAGTGACTTTTGTTGAAAAACCAGTTGGTATTACTTTTTTGTAATCTGGAAATTCTGTATCCACTATTCTAATCACGATTTGAGTGTCATCCAACTTGAATCCTACCTTCGCTCCATCATAAATCATTTCGAATTCCTCATCAGTAGCTGAATCCAATATCTTTTGAAGCTCTTTCATGCTCTTGAGAGAAAGGAAAAATGAAAGTGTTTCTTCATTTTCTATGCTTTCCTCTACCAATGCAAGTCTGAAACCATCAGCAGCTACTAATCTCAAATATGGACCATCGAATTCCCAAAAGACACCATTGAGATTCCTCATGTACTCATCAGTTGAAGCACAAAAGATCACTTTCTCCATCATGTTCTTGACGTTTTCTGAACTGAGACGTATCTTGAATCCGGTTTCTGTGGGGACGAACTCTGGGAATTCATCTGCTGACATGGTATTCAATTTGAAAATGGACCTTCCACTTCTTATTTCTACTACATTTCCATCAAAAGATATTTCTATTTTATCCTCAGGAAGACTTCTTACCACTTCACTTATCAATTTAGCATCTAAAACAAATTTGAACTTCTCGCCGTTTGCTTCATCCAAATCTACCGAATGTTTCAATCCCATTTCCAAATCTGTGGAATAAAAATTGAGTCTTTCGTCTATTTCAAACAATATACCTGAAAGCACAGGTTTTACAGTTTTTGGTGCAACGGCACGTGCAGCAATCATAACAGCATTCTCCAATTTCGATTTATCGACCAATATTTTCATTCATCTTTCCCTCCCTTTCTCAACTTTTCCAAGAGTTTCTTTTTAACATAATCTGGAACCCATGGATCCAAGTTTCCGCCCATGGCCGCTATTTCTTTGACGAGTGAAGAAGATATAAAGGAATACTTAGGATTAGTCATCAAAAACAGCGTTTCTATATCCGGACACAGTTCTTTATTGGCCAAAGCCATTTGAAACTCATAGTCAAAATCCGATACCACTCTCAGCCCCCTTAAAACAACATTTATTCCCGTTTTTTTTACATAATCTATCAACAGCCCATCGTGGGTATCGAGAGATACATTTGGAATTTTCTCAACGGTGTTTTTGAGCATATCGAGTCGCTCTTCAAGGGTGAAAAGTGGTTTTTTCTTTATGTTCTTCATAACTACAATGATCACTTCATCGAATATCCGTGATGCCCTTTCAATTAGATCAACATGTCCATAGGTTATTGGATCAAAAGTACCCGGATAGAAAATCGCACCTTTCCTCATAATTGAACGACGCCGGTATTTTCAGTGGAATTCGTGCGTCTCGTTCCTCCTTTCAAATCTTGTATTGATCTCTTGAAATTTTCCATAGCAAGGATTATCAAAGGTAGCCAGGATTCTTCCATCTGTGCTGCCCACAACAGTCGCGAATGTCTTTACCCTCTTGCCATCACTGAGCTCGAGATCGTGTATGCAAAGAGTGAACGGATAATTTTCATGGGATGACAGTATTTTTATATACCTTTCCTCAGGAGGTAAATTTTTCAATCTCTTTGACAGCTTCTCAATTGTGAGGAGCCTGAACCTACTTTGTTTCATACTGAATTCGCTTCTATGGTTTTCATACTTGAGCATATCCTTCATTGTATAATGGTTCGTATGATATAAAACATCGAGATTTCTTCTCACAAACAAGTCGGTAGCGGA
>DQYP01000125.1 GCA_011043375.1 Thermotogaceae bacterium
CCCGCTCTTTGGGTAGATTTATGTGGCTGTGGGGCGATGGGGGAATGAGGTTGTGTAAGGATGAAGGATGTGAAGGCGCGGATGCGGTGTGGTGATGTGCGTGAAATAGGACAACCCGGAGCTGAACAAAAATGAAAATTGAACTGGAATCACAAAACGATCTTTGGATGGATAATGCAATAGTCAATTTTTGTGAATTAACATCCTCTATTGGTGCCGATGTTTCTAAAAACCCCTCTAAAATAACTATAGCTGTTCCAGACTCCGACAAATTCGCTGAAGAACTTTCACAGGAGATTTTAAGAAGAACCGTTCCAAATCTGATAGTGGACGATGAGGATAAGAAAACAAAAGCGAAAAAACAGGTCAAAAAAGATCACATTTTAATTCAAGAAAACAAAAAGATCGGCGGTGAAGTTTCACTCAAAGAGAAGATATATGATAAAAATGAAAGTCGGGAGATACTTGTAGATATTTTAGAGTCTCTCGAAGGCGACTCTAAGAGGTGTGTGTTTTGTGGGCGTTATTTCAAGAAGAATGTGAAGAATCTTCAGCAAGCCTCCTATCCTTTTGTGACAAAAATCAAAAGTCTCAGTGGTGTGCGTGGTCTCAGCGACTATTTTAAGGATTATTGCCCACTCTGTTATCTAATCGGTGTACTCGAATGGTTGGACGGCTCTATGATCTACAGGACTTTTCCAGCCGATAGATCATATCTATTTTTGCCGATGATGAATGATCTGGTAGATCTCAACGAGTTTAAGCAGTATTATGTAGATTTACTTGGAACTGATAGGTATTCCAATATCAAAAATCCGCCGATGGACGGTCCTGAATATACGCCAGGAAAGTGCAGTACGCTTCTTTATTTTTATGAGAAGTTTTTTGAAAAGATCAGTGGTGATGGTGATGTGTGCAGTGAATGTAGTAAATGGGGCGTCATCGAGATACCATTGAGCGGTTCTGTTAAGAATCCAAAGTTAAACACAATAAATATTCCAGACCACATTGTGGGTTTAGTTAGATCGATGGTAAAAAATGATTACGCACCCTACACTGAATTCATCAGAAACACAAATCTGCTTAAATTGGAGGGGGGCATTGATTTCGATGAAACACGTATCTTCAGGGAAAAAATATCAGAAGCAATAATTAACGATGATTTCGGATCATTTTCAAGGCCGTTTTTGCCGAGAAAAAAGAAGAGAATCATAATGAGAAAAGAAGCATACGAGGCACTAGAAGAACTACTATGGCAATGGAGGTGCAAACCAATGGGAATCGAAAAAGATGACTTAGACACTATAAAGAGCGTTGGTAATATCGTGGCAGCGATCACCAAGAATAATGTTGGCTTGCTGTATAAACTTGATAAAGCGAGGAACTCAAAGGAGTTCTGGTCGGTCATGCGGGAGATATCAAGAAAACTTGTTGGTAAGGATGAAACGGATATAAAATCCAAAATTAGACCAACAAGTCTTGATAGCCTTGTACAACTTGTGAAAACAAACGAAGATGATTGGAAAGAGGTGAGAGATCTATTGATCATCTACTCATCGATGTATCATTCGATAAGAAGTCTAAAACAAGGTGATTAACATGGATATCAGAGGAATAAATGTAGTATGGCTGTCAAAAGTAGATTTGACCAATCTGAATGCTGGTGAAGGCGAAAGCAATTATATCGATGTCAAAAAATACCAGATTGACAGCATTGAGTATCCCTATGTCAGTGGACAGGCAATGCGTTATTATTTGAAGGAAGCGATACGCAGAAATTTAAATGATGGCGAATATATGTGTGTCCCAGACGATAAGGGAGAAACCTGCGGCAATATCGAAAAGTGCATCGGTTGCGATGTGTTTGGATTCATGCGCACGCAGAAAGCGGAAAAACGCGGAGAAGGTGGTGCCGATACAAGAGTATCCCCAGTGAAAGTATCTCCTGCTATTGGGTTATTACCATTCGATCAAAATTCCACCGTTGATTTCCTGACGAGACGTCACAGGGGCTTGGAGTCTGGTAAACTCGAAGGGGATATCGTAAACGTTGAAATCGGAACCAATCTGTACAAAGCTGGAATATCGATTGACGTGACGCGAGTCGGCAAGGAAGAAACAATTGATCAAGAAAAAAGATCGGTTGTTCCGGAGGCACTGATAGGCGACAGCGAATCCAAAAACAGAATAATAAAAGTGTTAGGGGCTATTCGTTATCTAACCGATTATTCCAAGCAGGCGCGTTTGTTGACAGACTTCACTCCAGATATCATTGCAATATCTCTTCAAGATAGATACTCTCACCGACTACAAAAGCTATTTGAGATTTCGGATGGTAGAAAACTAAATATTGCAAGGATCAGGGAGATTATAAGCGGCGTGAAAGACAACAAAGATAAGGTATTCGTTGGTATGATCTCTGGTATCATCGAGAATGAAGACGAGGTCAGGACTGTCTTTGCTGAACTGGGGCTAACGCCTAAAGCACCGCATGAAGCACTGAACGATGCGATACAGGAGATGTCATGATATGGGGATTGACATTTAAACTCGGTGGGCTCTATTTCAACACCTTCAGAAAACCCACCTCGACAAGTGCAATTTTAACATATTCTGTGCCTCCGTTTACAACCATACGGGGGCTCTTGTCCAATGCACTTGGACTTCAGAGAGACGATTTCAGTTTGCAGGATAGTTTCAAGATAGGAATCAAGTCCGTGATGACCAGAGACGCAAGCCGAGAACTTGCGAAGATACTGAAGTTGAAAGGCACCGGTAAGCACTATCAAAGGTCTTTTCCATCAGCGCCCATTTTTAAGGAGTTTTTGGTAAAACCGTCCTATGAAATTTTTCTTGTTGGCGATCAGGAAATAATTGCAGGGCTATATGAAGCAATTTCCGATCCAAAACGTCCGCTTTATCTGGGCGGTTCGGATGAACTGGTGGAGATAGAGTACAGCAAGCCAACGATGGTCCGAGAAATTACAGCATCTGAAGTTCACAGTGCCGTGGAAGGTGTGCATCCGAATTCAATCGTGGAAAAACTGCCGTATAAATTCACTAAACGAGGTCGCGATTATTCGCTGGAGTACCTCACCGTTTCCGTCCCACAGGCTGATGCAATAGATTTATCCGATCCTGTGAAGTGTTTTGTTTTTGGGAGTGTCAATGTCGCAGCGTACTGAAGATAATGAAATCGATGAAATTGATCTTAGGGAGGAATTTAGTGAGATGTATCGGCCGTATGAGGACGAAGAGCCACTAAAACGTAGAGTGTGGTCAATAGAAGAGATTTTTTCGTTATTGGGGTGCTCATTGGAGGAAATAAATATTGTTGAAATAGGCGATGGTAGTTATGGGTACAGTGTAGTCTTGTGTACAAATTTAGATAAAACAATTGAGATACTATTAAAAAAGTTGGGGTATGAACAGCAGGGTTACGAAGACCTCTGGGTAAAAGAGATCACTGATACGACTCCTCCAGTCCGCGAGACTCGATTGGCAGGAGTTATGAAAGTATTGATAGAGAATTTAATAGACGAACTTGGATATAAATACAAAAGGTTGCATCAAATGTGTTTGAAAATACAAGAAGGTTTGGCACCAGATCTCACATCAAATGTTTATGATTTAAATCCTTCCTTGAGAAGAGCTTCGATTGAAGATAAGAAACCGTCTGAATTCTTGAGTGTTTTGTACAAAGGGTTTTGTGAACCGCCCAAAGGTGCTGCAATAACTACAGAACCGTGTAATAGTCTTATGGAGGATCTGAGCTGGTTTAGACATCATTTCTCAGGACACGACTTGGAGATCCCCGGAGATCCCCAAAAACCACCGCATAAAAAAATAGAGGATGTAGAGAAACGTTTGAAAAAATATACGGAAAAAACGAGCCTTACACAGGAAATCGATGTTATAGGCTTTAAGTACATGTTATTAAAATCAGTTGATGCTTGCCTCTCAGATATTTGTGATAAACTTGAAAGTTCCGCTTGAGTGAATACAATGCTTGCCAAACTCCAGTCCAAAAACGATGAAAAGTACTTTCAGACACTCAACGGACATACTATCGATGCTTTAAAAATTTCAAAGTGTTATATTGATAAAAATTATTCAATGATCGAAGATTTCTGCAATCACTGGGATATCGGTGTCAGTGAGTTTTTGCGGTCAGTTTTTACGGCGGTGTATCTGCACGATGTCGGCAAACTGACCCGTGAGTTTCAGGAAAACATCGAGAGAGGAAAGCACTCACAACGATTCCCACATGCTTTTTTCGCTGTACCGATCATATCAAAGCTGGATACCAGATTTTTTTCTGATTTGCAGATCGAAACGTGCGCTGTGCTCGGGCATCATACACAATTGTATAGCCAGATGTACGAGAGTGCGGGCTCATATCCAGAGTATTCGAGGGATGAAATTAACACATTTCTCGAAAGTGGATTGGATGCTTATACTATGTTAGGATTCGATAGATATTTTGGGTTTGATGGATTTTCTAACATATCTATCGAAAAGAAGATTAGACCTATGAGGATCAGAAAACAGATAAATCGACTTATTAAGGATACTGGCAAGTTCGAAAATGAAATGAAATTGAAATCGATATTTTCATTGATTTTCTCCATCTTACAGTTGGGGGATGATTATAGCAGTATGAATTTCTCAGATTTTGTGGATAATTATGATGGAAGCAAAAGAATGTTTGATTCCGTGCTCGATTTACCAGATAATTTCGTTCCGATTATCGAGGTCATAGACAATCCTGTTAATGTGGTTTTGAACGAGAAAACACCTTACGAGTATCAAAACGAAATATTAAAGTCTGAACAAAAAAATATTCTCGTTTTCGCTCCTTGTGGACGCGGTAAAACCGAGGCAGCATTACTTTGGGCGCTACAAGCATTAAAAATCCAAAACAAAAATAAAATCATTTTTGCCATGCCGACGCAAGTAACCAGTAATGCAATGTATGATCGCTTCTGTGAAATTTTTGGAAACGGTGATAAAAAGCATGGTAGAAAATATGTTGGATTATTTCATGGAAAAAGCATGATCAAGTTAAAAAATGAAGAAGACGAAGAGAAAGACATTTCAGAGGTGAAAGAAGAAAGTTTTAAAGGAAATATATTTTTTAAACCGATCACAGTTACAACCATTGATCATCTGATATTATCGTTCGTACATGGATTCTCACAGTCGGATTTTGCTCTTGGACATCTCCAGAACAGTGTGGTTGTTTTTGATGAGGTGCATTATTACGAAAAACAAACGCTGGAGCATCTGGTTACACTGTTCAATATCTTAGACCAAATGAATGTTCCGCATCTTTTGATGTCAGGAACGCTTCCAGAGTTTTTGATAGAAAAAGTCAATGAACAGGGAGAATATGGAAAACCAGTTATCGATGATGAGGGCGTAATATTTTCACCTTTTAAATTAATAAAACATCAAGACACATTGATCGAAAAGCAGGATGGGGAGTTTATTCCAAATTCAGCAGTAATACAAAGAATAAAAGAGGGATATGAAAACAACAAACGTATATTCATTATCTGTAATACAGTGCGGCGAACACAGGCATTCTGGAGTGCATTGAAAGAATTTGAAAATGCGATTCTATACCATTCCCAGTACACGTTTGGTGACAGGATAAAAAAGGAAGAACATATCCTGAAGAATAAAATCACCAAACCATTTATTTTGGTTGCGACCCAGACCATCGAGATCAGCCTAGATATATCCTGTGACACTATGTATAGTGAGGTTGCACCGCCTGATGCCATCGGACAGCGTGCAGGTAGATTGCATCGGGGCGGCAGAAATTACACAGAAAATGATCAGGAATTTATTCTGCATTTATTCAGAACTCAGGATATGGATACTGGACGTAACGCACCATATGATCCAAATCTCCTTAAATTGAGTTTTTCATCGTTCGAAGAGAAACCATATACATATAATGATCTGAAAACGGTGTGTGATTCAGTATATAGAGAATATGGATACAAAATTTGCACGCCAACAAATCTGAGAAACTTCTTCAATGATTGTACTCTCTTTGGAAGGGATTGGCGGGTCATGTCGTATGATATAGATGAATCTAAGAACATCCAGATTCGCAGCAATGAATATCAAAAAATTAGTGTGATACCACAGTCGGTTTATCGTGGAGATGATGTGAATCTTAAGGTTGAAAATGAAGTAAAGATTCCTTTGTGGCTATATAAGAAAGACGAAAACGAAAACATTGATGATGCTCGATTCTTTTACCCTCGTAATGTCGGAAAAAAGAACTATATTATTTGCAGGATCCCCTATTCATTTGAACTGGGATTTGATTATGATGCGTTTTTCAAAGGCAATCCAGAACTTTTTGACGATAGTCTAATCTGATAAACCATGCGCTCCAGAATCACCCTCCGCAAAACCACCCCCGCCCCGATCCACTACGACTACCAGTACGGCATAGCAGCGATGCTCTACAAAAAGCTCGCATACGCGAACATCCGCTTAGCAAACAA
>DQYP01000279.1 GCA_011043375.1 Thermotogaceae bacterium
TCATGCGCCATTTGCGATCACTTCCCAAATCTTAAGCCTGCCGAATCCTCTTGTAACCATTCCGCCGATTCCAAGCGTCTCGAAAAGGTCGAATCCCGACTTTATTGCTGATTTCACATCATCGATAGTGAGATCACCATATCCAAAATAATTTGGATTATTGATGTTCATTTCAAACCAGAGTATCGTACTCCGGGGGATTGCCTCACTTGTAAACAGTGCTCCGTCTTTTCCAGCACCCGTTCTTGGATCGATAGATACTGAAGTCCTTACTTCGAGGTTGGAATTGATAATCTGCGCAATTAAGTTATCGGGCACAACCACGACTCTTCCGGATATGAGTTCTTTTTTGTCTTTTCCCAGACTATCCAGTCCAATGGATGGACATGTTTTGTTCGTATCAATGGGCAAGTTGAGCCAACCCAGATTCAAACTTGACTCCGCAGCAAATTCCGAACCCACTATGATTTTATCCTTTGCAGGTGTATTAGTATCACCCAACGAATCTCCAAACTCGTTTAGTATCATCGGAGCCGTTACCCATGCAGGCCCAAGTCGAGTGCTTACAGGAAATAACAGTATCCGGGCATCGCTGAAGTATACAAGTCCTTGACAGCTTCCCCGATCATCTTTTTTGGAATATCCAAATGACCTACAGACGATGCACTCTCCACAGTGGCCGTCTACGCCTTCTTTGGACACTTCTTCGTCCTGTCCGGCACAACTTATTTTCACTGTTGATCCCTCTTTTTCGATTTCCCGGTAAGTAGTGTAGGTTCTCGCAGTCCCGGCAATGCTGCTTCCAGGAATCTTTGGTATATTGGTTGCAGGCTCTCTGACAATTGTATTATCCACTCGTCCAATTTGATACCCACCGGTTCCAATGTGAATTGGATCCAGTGCCATCGTCAAGTATTTATCCATCCATAGCACCACCTGATTTTAATTTCAGTATTGAATTATAAAACTCCAGAATATCGAATATCGTTTTATCGAGGCAAACTTGCATAAGCAACTCTTGTTCGCCGTTCTCCATCGAATTCCACCATTTACGCGTCCCAATATTTATCAAAATGTTCTCTATTTGAGTTTTAAATTCTTTTGAACTTTCATGACCAGCCCAGTCCAAATTCAGTTTTGCGAGTTGCGACTGGATTTTCTTAATCTGTGTCTGTGAGATCGTTGATCTATCAAATAATTTCCAAACTGCGTCAAACACTGTGTTAAACTCTTCAAGATAATACGGTCTCGGTCCACGAAGTTCGCTTTGATCGTTTCGTTTCCAGTTTTCGTATCCAATTTCTAATCTTCGTGCGGTCGTATCCAAAAACTCAAAATCGAAATGATTGGTATAAATCATCACTTTATCATTTTCTATTAATTTAGATACATTCAACAAGCCAACTTCCACTCTATCTATGAAACTTTTAAAATACCCATTTCGTTTCTCAACAGATACATACTCCGCAACAATGAAATTCTGATAATACTTAGGGGCATATGAGTCTTTTACCATGTCTTCGAATTTGATCTTCTTTCGCCTCCCACCCTCTCTGACCAGTTCGATGTTCGGATCGTTTGTACCGATCTTTACCAAGAATTGATCACAGGGCTCATCGTCAAA
This sequence comes from Thermotogaceae bacterium, assembly GCA_011043375.1. Taxonomy (GTDB): domain Bacteria; phylum Thermotogota; class Thermotogae; order B21-G9; family HyVt-16; genus HyVt-16. Next base: position 1,625 of record DQYP01000279.1, read on the forward strand.
GCCTTGAAGCATCCTTCTTGATGCATTTATTGCTGCATACAGTGCTGTTTTGTAATCAAAAAAGACAACTCCCATATTCAAAGGCAATCTTCCACGTACCTCACCCATTTCAGTTGAATATTTATCCTGAATTATTCGCAATACCTCGGGAACACTGCTTGCCGGAACTATGAATTGAAAACTGATCGGAGATAACAAGATATCTAAAAACGGGCGATATGATCGCCCCCACGATATGTCCTTGATTTCGAATTTCTTAAATTCACTGTCGTTTTCATTTTCCTTTTTTATATTAATAATTTTGCCTTTACAGTCCTCTAAATTTATTTCTCCACTCAACCCGGAAAGCGATAAGTTTTGTGCAGATATTAACTTTTCACCATCAAAATACATCAAAATATTCGTTTCATTAAATTTCGCATTCTGTAGAGTTCGTGTTATGTTTTCATTGTTTTTTAATTTTATTTCAAGCCTTCTGAATCGTATGTCCTGATTATCACTCGAATAGATGTCTTTTTTCGTTTCCAATTCCTTCTGAACATCTTTCCAGAATGTCTCAGTGGTGGTCCAAATCCTGCGCAAGCGAGCAGGTGATGGGTGTTTTCTAAATATGGTTAAAAGCAGACGTTCGGCTGCTTTCTGGTAATCTGGTCGGTCATTCCAATCGACTTTGACATCTTGCCACTGTGGATTTCTATCCACCACAATCTTGTCATAAAAATCTCGTACAGGTTCATTTTTGTATGCCTCTCTTGCTATCTCATTCAGCAAACATGAATTTCTTTCATTTGAACTTAAGCATCTCTTTAATTTGCCTCTCAATTCAGTCCAATCATAAGTATACTCTTCTAAAGTCTGTGAAAATACCGTATTTAACAATTCACCATTCAGCCACCTAGTCAAATTAAACCTCCCTGTGACAACCGCAACTCTTTTGTTTTTATCTGCAATTTCATCTATCCAGATGGTCTGATACTTCTTTTCCCACCCGTCTATACGACTTTCTCTGCGCTCCAAACAACGCTTACAGATATCTTGATGTTCACATTTTGGGCGAACCCCACACACAGGACAGATGTCTACTTGGTACTCTTTAGCGCCCCCACGTGCTACACAATCCCTTCTACATTGTTTTTTGCAAAAACTGCGTTGTTTAAGATGGGCATCGCTAACAATGCAGCTTGATGCATCCTTCCAATTATTAATCCAGTTCGGGGTGGTTTCATGCTGTAAAAAATTATTTCTGGAGTCTCTCAGAAGTTCAGCCAAAATCACCAGTGAACGCGAGGAATCGCTTATAGTTATGCAAGGTATAACTTCACCATCGGTTTCTTTTTGGACTGCATCAACAATACGCTCTCTAATCAAATTCCGTAATTCGACCTCGTCAAGGTCAGGACCCGAAAAATATATTCCAGTTTCATCCCGATAGATCTCATTACCCAACGGAATGTCTTCTTCAACTATCTTCTTTATTTTTCCATCGACTTCATTGGTCAGTTCCCTGTACCCAGCGATATCAGCTAATTTGTGTGCCTTTTCTATCAGACCAAGTTTATCATACTGGACCCCAATTATTCTCCATTTGATTTCCCGCGGTTCGGCCCATTCATTCTCGTAAATTATCTTTGCCAATGCTGACTTGTAGAGGCTTGCGACGGAATAGGAATGGTCCCACAGTGTCACGTCATTCCCACTTCTTCTGGTATCGCCCAATCCCTTTAAAAACGCATATTTAACCGATTTGTGAATATTAGTTCTGGATTCCAACAGTTTGGACATATAATCGTCTTTTGTTATTTTTTTATTCTCATATTGCCCATGTGTTTGCGCGATGATGTCCAGGTCAACAGTTAGTTGTGTGCAAAGGGAATCTCTGATCGATTTCAATTTCGAAACATCGATCAGGTTGGCTTCGTAACCAAACGAAGTAGCTTGGCGGGTATCCTCCTTCGGTTGTTTGCCATTATTGTGGAGTACACCTTTGTCAACACCAGAATCAATGCCGTCTATCGATTTAAATAAATCTATAAGCTTAGCAGAATAATCTATTTTGTAGTTTTCTCCTTTATGGTGTTTCGCCATAATATCTGCAAGGTGTACCTCATCCCCAATGACTTGCAACAGAATTTTTTCCAGACATTTTGACAATTTTAGGTCGCCATTGCAGGAGCGCGAATGATACTCACGAACAAAATCTAATAATTTTTGTGATTTCTTTTTGCTGATATCTTTATTATAGTTATTTTTAAAAATATCCACAATCACTTTTTTCAATTCACTCTCACTGCAAATATTTCTACTTTGTAGAATTTTATCAAGAAACTCTTCTTTGATGGATTTGATATCAGCTTCTGTTAACTCAAATCGGGAATTATCTGTGAGATTTATGTGGCATGGAAACTTAAGGCTCCTGCCTAATATTAAATTATGTCTGAATAAATAACTGTTTTCTGTAATTCCAGAACTTTGTTGTGCGATGAACTCCTCACTCAGTTTCCCCAAGTCATGCAACAATGCGCCAATCTCTGCAAGCAGTATAAAATCGCGGTTATCCAATATCCTCTGCAGTCCATTCATTGCAACCCCCTCACAATCGTATTCAGTTCATCGAATGTAGAGAATTCGGATTTTGGCAGATCTATTCCATTTATTTTTACAGCACCGTTCTCTATTTTATCTATAACGCCGTATCCACTGCTTGTTTTAGCTCCGAACCCGTATGTTGTCATCATCTCCTTAATTGCTTCGGAAACTTTTTGATAACCTGCTATACTGTCATCCCTCTTATTTGAATCATCACCACCGATCAGATCGAATGGTATATACAGCAGACTGAAAACCCCGCGGCTGCCTTTTGGCACCACTTCGTACAATATGGGGTTGGTCCCAGCCTTTGTTTTTCGGTCGTGTGGATTAATCATTTCAAGTCCGATGTTATCAAAGTAGGTTGGATAAAATATTAAGCGTCCTTTCTTCTGGGTATTCTCCTTCTCGTCAGTACATCCAAATAACCTCTCAATCAGAGGATTATCGCAGTTTTCCGTCATTATATTGTTGACTTTAATCATAGTACTTCTGAGATTCCCTTTCCAGCTACTTGGACGCATCATTGGAATTTTGAAGATGTGTTCTTTCGTTACAGGGTTATCTATTATGTAAAAATCCTCGTCATCATGACTGTAGAATGGTTTTTTGAGCGTGAATTTGAATTGAAGGAAAAATGAGTATTTTGGAAGGGCGGCAATTTCAGGATATGGTTGATACAAATCCAATTTCTCTAAAAACTCTTTATAAAATTTTATATACTGCTTATAATCACCACTCTTGAGTAGTCCTCTGTAACCATCACACACATCGTTTTTATATTCTTCATCTTCGACTTTACTAAAAATAGTAGCTCTCTGAATTGCGATATGGTAGTTCTCCTTATTTAGATCAGATTTCAGGAATTTTGGTAAAGTCTTTTCCATCCAACCGGACCGCTTAGCTCGCGTGCCGTTAAACTTAGCAATTTCTTGTTTGAAGTCTTTGCGCAAACAGGTATCGATTTCTGAAAGAAAATCTGCAGCGTTTTGATTAAGCATTGCCCAACTCCTCCAGCGAAAGTAAGATATCGCCACCTTTTTTGATTTCAAACCCGGACTTTAATAGGTCAGCAATTTTATTAAGCTCTTCTTCGTTTCGAACATATCCAAAAACTCTTTTAGGTTTGTCAAACGAAAATATTTTTTTGCTTACACCTTCTTGTCCTCTTAAAAATTTATAAAAATCGATATTTGAGCTTGATTTCGGTTTCCCTTTTTTATCCAATTTAAGCATGTCATTCATATCTAATCTATTCATGTATTTCCCTTCAACCACCCAATAATACCTAAAATCAAACCAATTTTCATCATTTTTTTTACCAATACCTTTCTTATTTTCAATAACACCCCCCTTCACTTTTGCATAACTGGAACAGCTATTCCACTTGGACATATCACTAAAATCAACATTGATAAGCCCATAATTCTGACCAATGGGTCCTTGTTGTGGTTTTCGTGTTGTTCTTCCGCCAATAGCCCCATATCGCTCAATAATCTTTAAAGTCTGATAGAATAACCATTTTTCACTATCGGCAATGGCATCAGTTTCATATATATTTAACTTAAATGTACCATTAAAACCTCCTTTAATCCCTTTAGAGAACAATCCGGCGACATCACTAATTTCCATCCTAAATCTTCGTTTCCACCCAGTGCACCCAAACAGCTGGCATGCCGGACAAACCTTCTTCAATCCAACCGCCAGCGCATCCTCGACGCTTTCACCATTCTCTAAAGCTTTTTCATATCCATCCGTATCGAATTTACAGCTGTCACCAGATAATGTCGGATCACACGCATATCCCCCAAGCCCCCGCACTATCGCTTCGTACCACCAGCGCATGCTTCCGATGATGCCAGTTTCCTTGATCTCAGTACACTTCCCACCAGCATCGCCCGTCCAGATCGGTGTCAGGGTTTTGATCTCAAGAGTTGTTGACACCATGTGCTAATCTACCTCTATTTTTTGTCATCTTAACATCGGTCGCATCTTACTTAACACTGTCCTCGTTTTTATTTTTCAGTAACTCCAATGTCTCGAAATCGGCTGACCAGTGGAACCATGCTTCATCATCCCCAAGTTCCCCATCTTCAAACCGTTTTATGAATACATGAGTGTCCATCCCGTATTTTTTTTCATAAGCACCCAGCCGTCTTTCATACTTTTTGATTTTCAGATCGAGAAGATTTGATTCCGTTGAGAATATAGAACGAACCGAGAACAAATCTGTCTTGGAA
>DQYP01000021.1 GCA_011043375.1 Thermotogaceae bacterium
TTACCAAGTATGTTCCACCTTCGATTGGCTTTAATAAACCTCCACGACCTATGATTGAAGAAAATTGACATATTCGGTATCCGTTTTCAGTGAGAAATCTTTCAATGATTTTTTTTCTGAATCGGTATTGGTCTACGATCCTTTTATACTTTCTAAGCTCTTTAGCATCGTGCCTTAACGTTTTGGATACCAACATATTTTCATCTTCGAATATCGCAAGTTTGGTGGAGGTTGAACCCGGATTTATCACGAGTATTTTGAACATAAAAGCTCAGCTCCCCATTTCATTGATCAACAAAGCGTTCAAGGCTATCGAATAAAGTTTGGTTTCATCCGAATCTGCCCTTGAAGTCAGGACAATTGGACATTTTGCTCCCAATATAGTGGTGGCTGATTGGGCATTCATGAAAAACGTCAAGGCCTTGTACAGTACATTCCCTGCCTCGATGTTTGGCATCACTAACGCATCGGCTTTCCCCGCCACTGGACTCTCAATTCCTTTGTGTTTGGCTGCTTCCATAGATATTACGTTGTCTAAGGCAAATGGGCCATCCACTATACAATTCTTTATCTGATTTCTCTCATTCATCTTCGATATTATTGCGGCTTCAACAGTTGAAGGCATTTTTTCATTTATAGCTTCGACAGCAGATATTAATGCTATTTTGGGATTCTCGATTCCCAGTATTTTCATTACATCCAGTATGTTGTGAATGATATCCACCTTTTGTTCGAGTGTTGGAAGAATTATCATCCCAGCATCCGATATAACCAATAGTCTATCGAAGTTTGGAATTTCGAATACACTAACCATAGCTAAAGTTCTGCCAGTTCGCAATCCCATATTCTTATCGAGAACAACTTTCATCAAATCTCCCGTTCTGATATGTCCTTTCATAATGAAATCCGCCTTGCCTTCACTCACAAGCTCAACACCTTTTTTAACTGCTTCGTTTGTATCTGAATCTACAATTTCGCAATCTTTCAAATCCAACTTTAACTCTTCAATGATCTCAATTATGCTTTTTTTGGAACCAACCAGTATGGGATTTATGATATCTAAATTCTTGGCTTGTTCCACTGCCTTTAAAACAACGGGATCTTCTGCTACCACAACTGAGAGTATCTTTTTTAATCCCTTGGCTCTTTCCAGTAATTCAGAGAGTTTTTTAATCATGCTTTCACTCCTTCGGTATACATTTTTGGAGTGATTTCACCTCTCAAAACTTTCAAGGCGCCGAGAGCCAGAGCTTCCATTTCCTTTTCTCCAGGTAAAACCATCACGAGTGAAAACTTTGAGATATATTCTTTTATCATTTCTACGAATTTTGGATTGTTGGTCATTCCACCGGTGAGTATTATCGCATCGACTTTTCCTTTCAAGACCGTACACATTCCGCCTATCTCTTTGGCTATCTGTAGAACCATGGCCTTTACAATCAATTTCGCTTTTGGATCGACTTCGGCTCGTTCTAAAACCTCTTTTAAATTGTTCGTACCGAGATAAGCTATTAAACCTCCCTGCTTGGTATATCTTCTTTTTAGTTCGGATTTCGTGTATTTGCCAGAAAAAGCCAATTTAACCACATCTCCCACTGGTAATTCGCCAGTTCTTTCCGCACTGAAAGGTCCCTCATCATTGGCATTGTTAACATCTATCATTCTTCCTTTCTCGTGCGCGCTCACAGATATTCCACCGCCGATATGTGCAATAACGAAATTACATTCTTCGTAACTCTTTCCTAACTCTTCAGCAACTTTCCTTCCAACCATTTTCATGTTCAATGCATGTGACAAGCTTTTTCTTTGTATCTCTTTTATTCCGGAGAATCTTGCCAACTCATTGAATTCATCCACAGAAATTGGATCCGTTAAAAACGCCGGAATGTTGTATTCTTTTGAAAGTTCGTGAGCAATTATTGGCGCAAGATTCGAAGCATGATCGATTTTACTCTCATATTTCAAGTAATTGGTTATATTCTCATTTATTAAATAAGTACCACCTTCCATGGCTTCAAGAATTCCACCTCTCGCTGCAATTGCATCGAATTCTTCCAAATCGTACCCAGCGATTTCCACAGAATCTACAATTGCTTTTTTTCTCATTTCATATTGATCTATAAACCTATTGAACTTTTTCAACTCTTCCAATGGATGTTCTACAACTTTTTTGAATATGCATTTGTCATTTTCAAAAATTGCCACTTTTGTGGAAGTTGATCCCGGATTTATGACCAAAATTTTGAAATCTTTCATTGATATATCACCCACTTTTTGCTTGATATTCTTGGATCACTTGAACAAGTCTTTTTGTTCCTTCAACGATTTGTTCCTGAGTTGGTAAACAGAATGAAACTCTCATGTAGTTCTTACCTTTACCGTCAATGTGAAACACTTCACCGGGGATATAAAGTATTTTTTTCTCTTTCGCAAGCTCTAACATGTCCATAGTGTCCACATTTTCAGGCAATTTTACCCATGAGAACAGTCCTCCCTGTGGTTTTGTCCACTTTGTACCTTTTATTTCACTTAGATACTCTTCAAATGCATTCATCATCGTGGTGAGTTTCGATCTATACAACTCGAGAGTTTTCGAGAGTCTTTCAAAGATATCGTATCTCTGCAAATAGCGTCCGACTAACCTCTGCGTTAACGCTGGACTACACAGATCCGCAGATTGTTTGGCCATTACAAGTTTTCTTACAATACTTTTATCACCTATAACGGCGCCTATTCTCAGTCCTGGACATAGAATCTTGCTGAAAGTATTCAAAAGTATCACGTGCTCAATATCACCGAGTTTGAAAATATTCGGTATGTGTTCTCCCTCATAACGTAGTGAGCCATAGGGGTCATCTTCCACAATGTAAAAATCATATTTCCAAGCAAGTTCCAACAGCTTTTTTCTTTTCTCGAGTGAGATCGTTACACCAGCTGGATTATGGAAGTTGCTAACCACATATGTGAATTTGAATTTATTCATCAATCCCTTTTTGTCCAAATCCTTGAGTTGTTTCTCTAAGAAATCCACATCCATTCCATCATCTTCTAAAGGTACATTTATAAATCTTTGCGTTCTGATTGAAAAAGCACTTGCTGCCCCAAGGTAAACTGGTGAGCTCACGGCACAGATGCTATCCTCATCCAAGAATATTCTTCCTATGAGATCCAACGCTTGTTGCGAACCAGATGTCAATAGGATATTGTCCAAACTGAGACCATCGATCCCATATCTACGCTTGAGAAGTTTCAAGTATTCCTCTCTCAGAATGGGGTCACCTTCTGTGGTTGAATATTGAAGTGCGACTTTGTACTCTTTCTCAATGATCTCCGAGGATATCTTTGCCAATTCGTGTCGTGGGAATGTCTCAGGATCAGGTACTCCACCGCCGAACGAAATCATATCAGGTTGTGTGGAATATTTTAATAACTCTCGTATGATCGACGATTTTACCCTTTTAGCCATTTTCGACAACTTTTTCTCTATTTTATTATTTTCCATAAACTTCACCTCCATACTTTATACGTTTTTCCTTCCGTACAATATATAAGCAAATTTCATGCCAACTTTGATTTTTAACTTAAAATGGTTATAATTTACACATAGAGATTCACGGAGAGCGAACACGATAATATGCAAAATTTTTCATAGTGAAATTATATTCATGCAAGAAATTTCAGTAAAGAGGTGGAGCTTGATGCTACTGTTATTTAAAATTGTGGTATTGGTTCTGTTCGCTACGGTGTATTACTGCCTCATAACCGGAAAATTCGATAAAGCTGCTATTGCTTTCATAGCTGGAGCTTTGGCGATATTCATGAACAGTATTTTGAAAATAATTCCTGATCTATCCGTCGAAAGGCTGAGTGATTTTGTCGATTTTGATACCATAGGACTTCTCATTGGTATGATGATAATTTTGCCCTTCATAAAGAAGTCCGGCTTTTTTGAGTACATGGCTGTGCAAACCCTCAGATTGAGTAAAGGAAATTTGAAGGTCCTTTTCATCATGATAAACGTAACTACTGCGATCTCGTCTGCTTTTCTCAACAATGTTAGTACCGTAATGGTGTTTATTCCAATAATTTTGGCTATAACGGATTCCATAAATAAGAATCCTTTTCCGTTTTTGATGTCCCTTGTGTTTTCGGCTAACATAGGTGGTACCGCTACACTGATTGGTGATCCACCAAATATGTTGGTTGGTTTTGCTGCTCATAAGAGCTTCATGGATTTTATATATAATGTTTCACCGGGAGTTTTGCTGACGTTTTTAGCGATAATCATTTATTTGATGGTGAAAGAAAAAAAATATTTCGTTCTTTCTGAGGAAGAGCGGCAACTGTTGAGAGGCTTCATGGAAAAAGATCCAAAGGAGATGATAAGAGACAGAAAATTGCTCTTGAAATCCCTTGGAGCCTTTGCAGGAGCGATAGCCGGATTCACAGTTCCACCAACGATAGTGAAACCTTCCGTTGTTGCCCTGACTGCTGCTGCAATATTTTTGTTGATGATAAAAGCCGATGCCAAGGTAATGGAAGAAGTGTATAAAGAGATAGAATGGTCTACAATCTTCTTCTTTTTGGGTATGTTCACACTGATATTTGCATTGGAAAAATTGGGATTCATAGATATAATGAGTTCGGTATTCATAAAGGCTTCTGTTTATCCTTTCCTTTTGATCTTCATGGTACTTTGGATTCCTTTACTCGCCGCATCGATACTGAGTGCTGTCCCAATGGTAATGGTTATGATACCAATTGTTCAGAGAGTCATTGGAGTGGTTCAACTCAACTCGCACGTTAGTTCAAATATTTGGTGGGCATTAGTTTTAGGGGCTTGTTTTGGTGGAAATATGACTATGATAGGTGCGGCTGCCAATATAGTAGTCAGTGGTTTAACGAGCAACCTCGAAAGGGGTAGAATAACATTTTCAAATTTTTTCAAGTATGCGTTTCCAGTAGTAATGATTTCAGGAGTTATTGCGACTTTTTATATAACCATAAAAACATTCCTATGATAATGGAGGGGATATCGTGATTAAAAAGAATTATTTACTTGCACCGGGACCAACGCCAGTTCCTTCAAACATATTGTTGAAGGGTGCAAATGAGACTATTCATCACAGAACTCCTCAGTTCATCGAAATAGCCAAAGAGGCTCTCGATGGTTTGAAGTATCTATTCCAAACCGAAAATCAAGTCTTCGCGCTTGCATCATCTGGAACTGGTGCCATGGAAGCCGCGGTTGCAAATTTACTCAGTCCTGGCGATAAAGCAATTGTTGTTGTGGCTGGAAAATTCGGTGAAAGATGGAAAGAAATATGTGAATCATTCAACGTTGATGTGGTGGAGGTAGCTGTGGAATGGGGTGATTACATAGAACCTGAGGAATTGAAAAAGATCTTGGCCGATAATGAAGATGCAAAGGTTGTGTTCACAACACACAGCGAAACTTCAACCGGGACAGTCATGGATTTAAAGGGTATCGCAGCTGTGGTGAAAGAAAGCAATGCAGTTCTTGTAACTGATGCTGTTAGCTCTTTGCTCGCTCAGGAATTACGTATGGACGATTGGGGAGTTGATGTGATTGTTTCGGGATCACAAAAGGGAGTTATGTTGCCACCCGGGCTCGGTTTTATAGCCTTGAGTGAGAAGGCATGGAAACTCGTTGAAAACTCAAAATCCCCGAAGTATTATTTTGATCTCAAGGCTTATAGAAAGAAATATCCAGATTTTCCCTATACACCTGCTGTCAATTTGATATATCAACTCAAAGAAGCCGTTGAAATGATAAAGAACGAAGGCATAGAAAATGTTTGGAACCGTCATAGAATACTCGCGGATGCTGTTAGGAATGGTGTAAAGGCATTGGGACTTGAACTTCTCTCAAAGAAACCAGGTAATGTATGTACAGCTGTTAAAGTGCCTAAAGAAGTAGATGGAGGGAAATTCACCAAGTTGTTGAGGGACAAATACGGTGTGACCATAGCTGGTGGACAGGCACATTTAAAAGGAAAAATATTCAGAATAGCACATCTTGGATATATGAGCAAATTCGACGTAATAGTCGCACTGTCTGCTGTGGAAATGGGACTCAATGAACTTGGATACAAGGTTGCATTGGGCAAGGGTGTAATGGCGGCGGAAGAAGTGTTTCTAAAAGAGGGGGTCTGAGAAAATGTTGAGGTTACATATAAACGATCCGATAGCTGAAGATGCATATAAAATACTCCAGGATTCTGGGAAATTCGAGATAACTATGGAACATCTCGATAAAGATAAACTGATCGAATTAATTCCCGAAATCGATATACTGTTAGTTAGAAGTGCCACAAAAGTAACAAGGGATATTATAGAA
>DQYP01000060.1 GCA_011043375.1 Thermotogaceae bacterium
ACATATATCATTTCCTCGTAATCTTTTAAATCGGTTTTTTTTCAAGTTTGACGTTTTGAATTGATTTTACTATAATGAATAACAATATAATAAATCATATTTTTTTATTAAATAAATTCGTAAAATAGAATCCTAAAAGGGGTTGAACAGATGGATTTAGTAACCGTGATACAAAAGTTTAAAAAGAAGAGATTGGCTGCTCCTTTGGTGGGATATCCAGGGATCAAATTAACAAATACCACTGTATTTGAAAACTTAAATGATCCTAATAAGCAATTCGAAACAATAAAAGCAATCTTTGAAGAATGTAAACCTGATATAGTTTTCCCGTTCATGGATCTATCAGTGGAAGCCCAAGCACTTGGGCTTGAAACACGCCTTAGTAACACCTACGAAGTTGTGAAGCATCCAGTAAAATCTCTTAATGATCTCAACAAATTAGAATTGCCCAAGATTGATAGAACACGAATGAGAGTTTTCGTGGAGACTATAAAAAAGTGTAAGGAAAATTTACCGGCCATTGTTGGAGGATATATAGCTGGGCCTTTTACTCTCGCAAGTTTACTTGTCGGAGTCGATGATTTGGCCATCAATACATTGATGAATCCTGACTTTTGTCATTCTGTTTTAAGTTTCACAACTGATATGGCCGTTATGTACGCTCAAGCCCAACAACAGGCAGGTGCTGATCTAATTGTTTTGCTCGAGCCTTCCGCAGTGTTTCTATCTCCAAAAGCATTTGAAGATTTTGTTGGCAAATATGTAAACAAGGTATGTGAAATGCTGAAAATACCTGTTGTTTTACACGTATGTGGGGATAGTTCAAAACTGATAAAAAAAATGTGCGAAACTTTGGTGCAGGGACTTAGTCTCGATAGCGTAATAAATATGGTCGAAGTCTCTAAAAATGTTCCAGATAATATGGTTTTGATAGGAAATATTTCACCCGTGGAGGTCATGTTAAAAAGGAACTCTTCGGAAGTTTACAAATCAACAATGAATTTACTGGAGGCTATGGAAGCACATCCGTATTATATCCCAAGTACTGGTTGTGATGTTCCAGGTAATACCCCCATTGAAAATGTGGTCGCCTTTTGTAAAGCTGTAAGAGATTACAATACAAATATATATAATCCCAATTGTGAGAGGTGAAAGAGCATGAACACCATTGAGAAACTCAGGGAAAGTGTGATCAATTTTCAAATCAAAGAAGTGCCCGAATTGACCAAGAAGGCTCTCGAAGAAGGGCATAATGCACTTGAAATTTTGAATGAAGGTTTGATAAAAGCGATGGAAGTGGTCGGTGAAAAATATGAAAAGCAGGAGTACTTTTTGCCAGAACTTTTGGCGGCTGCTCAATCGATGTATGCTTCTCTTGATATTTTAAAACCATTGTTGGCAAAATCTGGAAAGATAGAGAAGGTTGGAAAGGTTGTTTTAGGAACCGTTAAAGGAGATTTACACGATATAGGCAAGAACATATTGAAGATGATGTTCGAGGGTGCAAATTTTGAAGTGATTGATCTTGGAAGAGATGTGCCGGCCGAAAAGTTTGTTGAAGCCGTTGAAAAAGAACATCCACAATTTATAGGGATGTCAGCTCTTTTGACAACAACCATGCTTCAGATGAAAGAAGTTATAGAGAAATTAAAAGAAAATGGTTTGAGAGATAAGGTGAAGATAATGGTTGGTGGTGCACCTGTTACAGAGGAATATGCAAAGGAGATAGGGGCAGATATATATGCAGATAATGCAAGTGAAGCTGTGAGAATTGCCAAAGGACTTGTTAAGATTTCTGGATAAAAAGAGGTGAGTTTAATATGACAAGTCGTGAAAGAGTTATCATGTCTTTAAAACATAAGGAACCGGATCGTGTACCAGTGGATTTTGATGGAATGCGATCAACAGGGATTCATGCGAGGGCTTACAGCGAATTGAAGAGACATCTGAATTTGAATGATAAATCCGTACGGATATATGATCTTGGTCAGCAACTTGGAGAAGTGGATGAGGAAACCAGACAGATTTTCAATGTTGATGTTGTAGCTTTGAAAGGACTATATACGAACTTTGGTTGCAGACTTGACAGATGGAAAAAATTTCCGATGTTTTCTGATGGAGAGTATTATGTTCCAGAGGATTTTAATCCTGAAAAAGATGAGGAAGGTAATTGGGTTGTTAAGGATGAAACTGGAAGAGTTATAGCAAAGATGCCTAAGGGTGGCTACTATTTCGATGGAATATATTATCCATTGGAGAATGCCCAGACGAAAGAAGATATAGACAAGTTCTTCGCTTCTTTGAAACCATTGGATGACGAAGAAGTGAATTACTTGATTGAAAATGCCAAGTATTTCAGAGAAAACACAAATTATGCAATCATGGGAAACTTCGGTGGGAATTTTTTTGAGGCAGGACATGGTGCATTTGGTTATCAGAAATTCATGGAACTTTTAGCATTTGATAGATCTTTGGTAGAACATTTTCTTGGAAGACTTGAGGAATACTATTTAAAAAATTTGGAGATCTATCTTGAGAACGTTGGAGATTATATAGATATAATCCAGTTTGGCGATGATTTTGGATCACAAAATGGTCCCCAAATCTCTTTGAAGATGTTTCGTGAACTTTTCAAACCACATTTGAAAAGATTGTGTGAATATACGAAAAAGAAAAACAAAAATATTTTCACCTTTTTGCATTCCTGTGGATCGATTTCTGCATTGCTTCCAGATATAATAGATGCCGGTGTGGATATCATAAACCCTGTTCAAACCAGTGCTGCGAATATGGATCCAGAATTTTTGAAGAAGGAATTTGGTGATTCTATAACGTTTTGGGGCGGAGGTGCTGATACACAAAAAATACTTCCATTTGGTTCGAAAGAAGAAGTGATAGAAGATGTTAAAAGGAGGATCGACATATTCGCACCAGGAGGTGGATTTGTTTTCACAGCAGTACACAACATACAGTATGGTGTTCCAGCACAGAATGTGGTGACCATGTTTGAAACTGTTAAGAATCATGGAAAATACGATTGGCACTAAAATCCAAGATTTTAAAAGCAATCCCATGAAATTACGAGAAAACTTCGCCTTCTAATTATATATTTTCAAATAATCGGATAAAATAAAAATTTTTGGTCCTTGACACCACGAATTTATTATTGAATAATCGTTACATGTAATAATAAATCATATTTATTTATTAAATAATTTTGCAAATAAACGGATGTGGGAGAATAATGGTAGGTTCTTTTACACCAGAAAGTTCCAAACACAAAAATTTACTAAAGGTATTAGAAATTTTAATGAGCGAAGAATTATCAAGAGCGGATATCGCAGATATAACGGGTTTAACAAGAACAGCGGTTGGAAATATTATCAAAAGATTTATAAATATAGGATTCGTAGAAGAAAAAGATTCCAAGGGTTCCGGTGTTGGGAGAAAAAGGATATTGCTTGATATAGTTCCCTCATTTATGCATGTAATTGGACTTGGAATATCAAGAAATCGAATAGAGGGATGTTTAACAGACACAAAGGGAAAGTTGATATGCAATAGAACTGTTCAATTAAAAAGAAGTGAAGACGTTGTTAGAAAAATATATGACACTATAAATAGTCTTCTGAATGAGGCTCACAAAAATTCCATAGAGGTTAAGGCAATTGGTGTAGGAGTCCCTGGACCGCTTGACATTAAAAGAGGTATAGTAATCAAACCACCAAAATTTCCGGGATTTGAGAATGTAAAATTAGTTGAATTGTTGGAGAAAAAGTATGGTATTGATGTTTGGATTGAAAATGACGCAGACATGGCAGCTTGGGGTGAAAAATGTTACGGAGAGGGTAGGAATTTGAGTGATTTCATCTATATTCGTACTTGTGAAGGAATTGGAGCGGGTATCATTATAGATAATCAGCTTTATCACGGAAAGTTGGGTTACTCTGGGGAAATTGGACATCTATTAGTTAAAAACGGAGAAAAATTTGAGTATTTTGAGAATCTGTACGGAAAAGACAAAATTATAGAGAAGGCAAGGGAGAAATTTTCTATAGAAGAAGGTCTCAATTACATAGAGGATAGAGTAAGAAAGGGAGATAAAGAGGCAATTGAATTTGTAAAAGAAATTTCGGAGAATTTGGGGGCGTTGATAATTTCTATAGTTCATGTAACAGGAATTTCAGACGTTTTCATCGGAGGAGATTACCAGGTTTTTGGTGATTTTTTGTTGAATGAAGTTAGGGACATGATAAAAAGATACGAATTTTCCCATCAGCAGGTCAATGTTCGTTTTTCTCAACTTGGTGATTTAGCGATGCCTCTTGGGGCAGTTGCCTATGCTATAGGAATGTACTTAAAAAAATTAGTTTTAGAATCATAAATGCACTACATCCTAAGAAGGGGGGATTTTTTTATGAAGAAAGTTTTCTTATTGACGGTTTTAATTATTCTAAGTTTTTCGCTGGTTTTTGCTATTCAATTACCAGCAGGAGTGCCACGTTCCGAAACACTGATTTGCGATATCGATGGAGGAAGAGTCGGAAATCCCCATCTTTGGAATCCATATGCTCCAGGATGGCGTGGGGATGCAGGACTTCACACTATAATGATGGAGTACATGTGGGAAATCAACTCACAAACAGGAAAATGGATTCCATTGTTAACTGAGGGGTTTCCAGAAGCATTGGATGAGAATTATACAAAATGGCGAATAAAACTGAAAAAGGGAATCTATTGGAGCGATGGAGTAGAATTCACAGCTGATGATGTAGCTTTCACGATTATGATGCTTGCTACGAGAAAGGAGATACCAATTTACACTTTCTGGCACGGTTTGATAAAAGAAGCAAAAGCTGAGGATAAGTACACGGTGTATATAGAACTGAAAAGACCATATGCAAAGTTAATAACACTGTTTGCCAACATTCTTTGGGGTGCACAGTTTAAGGTTGTTCCAAAACACATTTGGGAGAAAGTAGATGACTATGCAAAATACGAGAATTATCCACCAGTGTTCACGGGACCGTACGTATTGAAAGATTACGATCCAAGCGGTTATTGGTTCTTATATGAAAAAAGGAAAGATTGGGACAAAAGTGGATTGGGTAAAGCGGTAGGTGAACCCACGCCAAAATACATACTTTACTACACGTATGGTCCAGAAGAAAAGAGAGTCATAGCTGCAGCACAACATAACCTCGATCAACTCGTTGCTTTAACACCAGAAGGCTGGGATGCACTCAGAAGAAGAGATAAATTTGCAAGAGCTTGGTACAAGGATTTCCCGTGGGGTTGGCCCGAAGATGGTTGTGCAAAAGGTATAACCTTTAATTGTGCCAAGCCACCATTTGATAACAAATTAGTAAGATGGGCATTGATTCTTGCCATTGATGCAGTGGAAGTCAACAAGAGAGGGTTCGGTGGGACAGTTAAGTATTCACCATATCATATACCACCATTGACGGTTTATAAAGAACCATATTTTGATGCTCTTGATTCCTGGATAAGAAACTTCAGCTTGCCTGATGGTTATAAACCATTCGATCCCGATATACCAGTTAAAACAGCAAAGTATTATGCCAAAAAGTATGACATCCCAACGGATCCAGAAGGTGCAAAGAGCATATTTGGTTATGGTTGGTGGAGATACGATCCAGAAGAAGCCGAAAGATTATTGAAATCTCAAGGCTTTACAAAGAAAAATGGAAAATGGTACTTACCAAACGGTGAACCTTGGAGAATAACTATAATTGGTCATGGGGCATTCAACGATAGTACAAGAATAGCCTTAATAGTAGCAGACCAATGGAGAAGATTTGGGATAGACGCTAACGCCCAACTAGTAGAAGCTTCGGCATTCACTGCTATGCACCAAACAGGCGATTTTGAGGTTAGTACAGGATGGCCTGGATGTGGAGCTATTCCTGACTTCTGGGCAAGTATAGGCAACAACTTCCACAAGAGATGGGTTAAACCTATAGGTGAAGTTTCAACTAACAACGTTCAAAGATGGGTAAATGATAAATATAGTGAATTATCCAATGAGATGGAAAAATACCAGCCAACAGATCCTAAAGTTGTAGAAATCGGTAGAGAAATGCTTAAGATACTCATTGAAGAACAACCATTCACACCTATTGTTGGGACAACAAAGATTGTTCCGGTTGATACATATTACTGGGAAGGTTGGCCAACAGCCGATAATTCATACATGGCTCCAACATGGTGGTGGGGTAACTTCAAACTCATACTCCCACATTTGAAACCAACTGGTAGAAAATAAATTAAATCTATAACTAATCATAGCCATTTTTTCACT
>DQYP01000058.1 GCA_011043375.1 Thermotogaceae bacterium
CACTTGCTACGCCAGGTTTAGTTGCAACAAGTATGATAATATTTTCTTATGTTTGGAATGAATTCATATTTGCTTTGAGTTTTTCCTTCACGAAAGTAGTTACACTTCCAGTCATAGTTGCCGGTACACAGCAAAACAGAGGTATAGAATTCTGGTATGTTGGAACAAGGGCTCTGTTGGTTATGATAGTTCCTGTGGTTCTTTCACTACTCGCGCAGAGATATCTGGTTAAAGGTCTTACTTTTGGAGCTGTTAAAGGATGATAAAAATGTATTTGGTTTTGAATTTTTGAAAATGTCTAAGAGTTTCTCAAAGATCCATGAATCTTCTAATTTATGGTATAGACCAGAGAGTGTAAAGAAGCTCTTAGAAATCTAACTATATTCGGTGGTGTTTATATGTTTTGTGGCATAGATGTTGGAACCACAAACATAAAGTTTTTAATATTCGATGAAAGTTTCAACGTTGTTTTCAGCAAAAGGACAAGGACTCCCATAATTAAGGATAAAAAACAAGGGGATTTATTATCTGCTAAGAAACTTATTGATGAAATACTAACTTTTTTTAAAATGATCCCAGAAAGTCTTAAGGGAAAAATAAAGGCTCTTGGAATCTCATCAATGGGTGAAACTATATTTCCAATAGCTGAGGATGGTAGCATAATTTCTGACGGTATGATGTGGTATAACGATAAAGTCATGGACGAATTTAAAAGTTTTACCGATAGAATTTCAACTGAGTTTGTTTTTAAAAAAACAGGGCTATGGCCTTCATGGATATTTTCTGTCTTTAAGATGATGAATTTTTACAGGAAACATTCTGAGGCATCTTCAAAAATTTACAAGTGGCTCGATGTTTCAAGCTTCTTAGCCTATGTATTGACTGGAAACGTTGGGATGGATAAATCCCTTTCTTCAAGAACATTGCTTGTAAATGTCAAAACTGGGGATTGGGATAAAGAGTTACTTGAGATTTCGGAAATCCCCAGAAAACATCTTCCCGAAATAGTGAATTGTGGTATAAACAGAGGGACAATAAGAAAAAAGATAGCTGAACAAATTGGTATATCAAAAAATGTTGTTGTCACAACAGCAGGGCAAGATCATATAACAGCGTCGTATGCAGTGGGAGTTCATGGAGAAAATAAGGTTTTAAATTCATCAGGAACCACCGAAGCTGTTCTTTGGACTGTGGAAAAGGAAACCATGAAAAGATACATTGAAAAAGCACCTAAAATTTTTCAAGGAGGCTTTCATTGTATCCCTGAAAAATATTATGTGCTTGGTGGAATACCGACAGGTGGTTTTTGTATTGAATGGTTGATCAACAAAATTCTCAAAACCAGTTACTCTATTTTTAATGGTTTTAAGTATGAAAAGAGCTCCGTTTACTTCTTTCCATATTTAAGGGGCATTTTTGATCGAAGTGATTTCAGAGGGGCATTTCTTAATCTGAAAGATTCGGATGATCAAAACTCCATTATTTCAGCTATACTCGAGGCGATAGCTTTTGAGATAAAATCATACCTAAAAAAACTTGAAGAATTAGGATTGGGAAATTATGAAATTGTTGCAGTTGGAGGTGGAACACGACTAAAAGAGATTTTGAAGATTAAAGCAAGTATTTTTAAAGTTCCAATAAAGGTTTTAAACAATTATGAAAGCACTGCGCTTGGTGCAGCAATGGTATCTGCAATTACTACGGGGGATTTTGAAAGCTGGGATTTTATTCCAAAAAATGTGACCAATGCATTTGAAGTCTTTTACCCTGACAATGACAACTACTTTGAAGAGAAATACATGGCTTATCTCGAGCTTAGAAAAAAATTGTATGGATTTTAATATGATTGGAGAGGAAGAAACGAGAAAATTCGCATGTGATGAGCTACAAAATTTTTCTTTCTGTCATCTCGAACATCCCTATTTTAATAATCATCTTTTTACTATCACGAGCGAACGTGATGTAATGTGTCATCCCGAATGGACGTGAGGGATCTTTTGTCATTTCGTTTCATCGGAGTGGCATTTGGAATTGATTTGCTTGTATAATCTTACTGAAAAGGAGAATAAATTGGAATAGTTACCTATAAATGAAAGAAGTGATCACTATATTCATTATAATTATTGAAAAAGATAAAAATGGATATCATGCGTATTGTCCAGAACTTCAAGGCTGTTATTCTCAAGGAGATACTTATGAGGAAGTTTTGGAAAATATAAAGGATGCCATCAAATTGCACATCGAAGATAGACTCGAAAGCAATGAAGAAATATCAAAACCAGAATCAATTTCCTTTACAATAGTGGAAATATGAATGTCAAAGTTGTCGGAGTTAACAATAGAACGAACTATCAAATTACCGAGAATTGATTTTAGACTTGTTAGGCAAAGTAATAGCTACAAATAGAACTTTTGAAAAAAAATACTTAATTACGTTAGCTTCAAAATAAAGAACTTCTACATGGTTGCTTTTTATGGTATAATTATAATATATACTCCAAATTTTTGGCTCCAGAAAATCATGCAAAATACTTCAATGTTTTAGTTGCTTCTCTTTTTAGTACCCCCTTGAATATTTAGTAATAGGGTCGGACCTTAGTATGGAATAATAGTTTTATTTTTCTTGCAGGTTTATGTTGCCTTATAAATTTTTTATAAGGGGGTATTTGTATGAGAAAAAAGGAAATTTTAAAAGGAGTCGTAGAAGACATTCAATGTTACTTGGATTATCTATTACTTATAGCAAGAGAAGAGCATTATTATTCTAGGAGCTTTGATGATTACGGTTATACGTATTTAGTGTATCCAGAGCAACTTCTTGAAAAACCAATCAGGGTGATTACAAAAGAAAAATTACCAAAGAGTATCGATGAGCTGAAACACGATGGAGCAACCTTAGTATTGGACAAAGATTATTTAACCTATTTTCCCATTCTTCTAAATTTGAAAGATTCACAGGTAGTTGATAGACTAAAGACCAACGCAGAAGATATTCCCGAACATAGGATAATTGAGATCTTTTTTGATTCAATTTTAAAAGTTATTCGAGAACGTGTAGAAAATGTGGAAAGGCAAAACAGGGAAAACATGATAGACAAATATGATGAGATAGGGGTAGCGGTATATGACAAAAAAGCCAAGAAAACCATGTTTAAATACCCCATTGGTTTTGATCTAATTGGCAAACCAAAGGTTATCAATCCCGAGAATAAAAAAGGATTGATCGAAAGCGTGATTAATTACTACGGACTGGATAGATTTGTAGAACTATCGAAAAAATATTCTATTCCTTATTTTGATTTGAGAACGAATTCAAACCTTTTCCAATATGATTTAGGTGATGAATCGACTAAAGAACTAATACAACATTATTTTGGTAACATAAAACTTAAGGATCCAGATTTGTTCAAACGAATAATAGTTTATTTGAATAATTTCTACATTGTTCCTACAATTTTCGAGAATAATGTTGTGTATATATACCAAGATTGGAATTTTGATGAAGAGCCTATTATCGATTTATATCACGGTGAAACTGACATTGAACCGTACCACAGTGGAGACATTGTCAATCTATATTATATAGACGATATTGAATTGGTTTCAAATATCTATACAGATTACATTTCCAGCTACGTTGAAGAAATCTTTTACAATGCGGATGATGAAGAAGAATTATATCTTCTACTATCGCAGTCACAAGTTTGTGAAAGCAATGATGAAGGTTATATTACTTCTGAAATCCAATTGCTGAATGATTCGGTTGATTTATATGTAAAATGGAAAATCAAGGAAATCGATGTTGATAAATCAAAGAATCCGATTAATACTAAAACAGGAATAATTGTAGTTGATGAATCAGGGGAGCCAGTTCATATGAAGGTAGAGATAAAAGACATGGGAATTCGATCGATTTCAGAAAATGGGTTAAAAATATTCCTTTATGTAGTGGAATAACGATAATCTATCTTATTGTAGATCCATCCCACTTTAAAGTGGGATGGATTTATGGTTTTTATTAGTCTAATAATACCAGTTGTTTTCTCTTCATACCATTCTTTTTTCTTTCCTATGTCATTCCGAAGTGTCTTCTTCTTTACGTTATTCTGAGCATTCCGGGGCTTCCTCTTTTTGTCATTCCGAACGAATGTGAGGAATCTTGTCATCCTGAACAGAGTGAAGGATCTTAATACTATGTATTACTTTGTCATCACGATGATTAATATTCAATCTCTATGATTTGATGGTATTCTAACGATCTATGTATAGCATCTATTATCAAGGTATTTATATATCCATCAGTCTCGTTAGGATATACCTCAGTATTGTTGGTGAGTCGATCTATGAAATCAAACAACATCAATTCTGGAGCAGCTGTCAAATAACCTGCAACAGGAGTGCCTAAAACATGTGGATGTTGGTACATAGAACCATAATATTTGAGCATTTGATCTTGGAAATCTATCTTCAAAGCTCCATTTGAACCTATCAGATCGTATTTGAAATCATAGATCATTGGCATAGTATTCGGTAATATCCAGCTACTCGTATAAGAAGCCACAGCTTTACCGTTCTCAAAAACCAGATTCGTGCTTATACTGTCATAAGTGTTTATTCCCATACTCTTCAATTTTTCCATAACACCTGTTGCATATACATGGCTAACCTTATAGCCGCTGAACCAACAACCAAGGTCGATCACATGTGAAAGTAGAAACCATCCAGGGGAACTTCTGAAAGACCAACTTAGCATTTTGGTTGGAACGAAAATAGTATCATTCAAACTGGCGACCATTGTTAACACATCGCCAATTTCACCATTTTCAGCAAGTTGTTTTGCCTTTACAAAAGGCATATTCCAGCGGTTTTCAAACGCTACCATGCACTTCACGGAATTTTCATTTATAGCTTTTTTCATTTCTTCAGCATCTTCAACACTAGTTGAAAAAGGTTTTTCGACAAGAATATTTATCTTTTTATTTGCGGCTTCAATTACATAGTCTTTATGAGCGAAATCTGGTGTTGAAACTATTAAAGCATCGATTTCATTTTCCTCTAACATCTTTGAAAAATCTTGGTATATTTTTACATTAAACCTCTCACGACTTTCTTCCAATCTTTCTAGACTTTCATCGCAAATACATTCGAGTGTGGAATTTGGATGCTTTAATACAGCGTTTGCATACATCTTACCTCTTATTCCCATTCCAACGATAGCTAACCTGACCAATCAAACCACTCCTTTTTTGAGCAAACACAGACTGGAAACATCCAGTCTGTACTTCTCCACTAATTATCTTTTATTCCTGTTATATTTCTTAATCACCCTGTCTCTAAGTACATTAATTATATACCTTATCTATCCTTTCAAACAAAATCATGAGTTGTTTCAAGAAGGGGGTACTCAAAAACATTGAAGGATTAGTGTATACATCCTTGTTAAATTCAATATATGCTTTAATAAGCATAAGAAAACATTATACTATCAATTTAAATGCTCCTGTTTTGGCCGATGGCTCGAATATTGAGTAATAATAAAGATTTTCAAAAGCGCTATAGAATTAAGATTATAAAATCACTGTTCAAGATCAATTCACAGAATAAATGAAGTTAAAAAGGTTATTGGTGAAGCCGAGAACTATTTGAAAGAAAAGAATATCGGTGAAATAGTTGTTAATCTCACTGGTGGAACTTCTTTACTTGGATACATGGTTGAGAGAATACGTGGCAAAGTGCGATATGGTAAAACTGTTCGGACTATAATGGCTATAAACAGACGTTCATACGATGAACAACGAGAAAATCCGTATGTTCTTGGGGAAGTTCTCGAAATTCCAGAGTGATGAAATTATATTTGTTTGAAACAACGAGCGCATTCGCTTATATACAGAATATATAATTTCAAAATATTCTTTGCTATTTTGGAAGATCAAACTTCAAAAGTCGATTTCAACAATACCTTATTAAACTGTTACAGCGTTTAGATCACAATAAACTATCAATCTTTTAATACTAGTCAAGGTTCCTCATCACTTCGTTGTTGAAATGACAGTGTCGCTAACACTTTTTCTATACACCAATTACCTTTTCAAGTTCTTCAATTTTTTCTTCAAGTTGCTGGACTCTGGATTTCTTCCCATTTTCCAACCCTTCTTTTGCACCTTCAAGAAACTTGTCCCTCCATTTGTAATACTGAGCTTGTGAAATCCCATGTTCCCTACAGATTTGTGATACCCTATTTTCATGACGAAGTCCTTCAAAAATTATTGCCATCTTTTCCTCTATTGAGAGTTTCTTAGCCATTCCGTGCACCCCCTTAC
>DQYP01000017.1 GCA_011043375.1 Thermotogaceae bacterium
ATCAACGAGTGTTATTTTTTCTTCTGTATCACTGTCATTGACTTTTGGTTGATTATCTTCAGCTGTCTTCCGATGACTTTTGTTGTTATCAACAGAGAAATACAACCTTCTTTCCGCTTCGTTCATCAATTTTTCAGCGGCTCTCATATTACCCGAATATATCATGTTTCTAATTCGTTTCAAGAGTTTCACTGTATCCGTATCTCCATTTATCGATGCTCGAGCAAGAAGAAACATCAATCTACTTTCAAGATATTTGATACTTCTTTTTTCGATATTATTTTGAATATACTGTCCATTGTACAGACCTGAAGAAGGCAATTGATTCAAATACATTGGAATCCCCTCAAATCATATCTTTGTAAAATAACCCTTCATACATTTGGTGTCAAAATCCAATGGAAATTTTATCACACTATTTTCAAGTTGGGATTTGTATATTCCCAATATTATTTCGACGGCTTTTTTTCCTTCACGACCATCAATGAAAGGTTTTCTATCCTCTAAAATTGCTTTATAGAAATCCTTGTAAACTTCGATGTGTCCATTACCATATACCGTTTCTGGATCTGGTAAGTTCATGAATGGGTGGAAGTTTTCCTGTGGAAACCTCCAAACCTCTATCCTATTGACTGCAAGCCCTCCAATAATCACAGTACCTGTTTCACCGAATATGGAAAGAGTTTCTTCAAGATTCTTTGGATAAATATTGCTCGTTCCTTCAATTATACCGTAACTGCCGTTATCAAATTTAACGATCGCTATTCCCAAATCCTCGGTTTCTATATAAGGGTGTACCTGATTGGCTATTTTTCCATAGATTTCTGTAACGTTTCCCCCCAACATCCATTGAAGAAGATCTATACCATGTATCGATTGATTCATCAAAACTCCACCATCCATTTCCCATGTCCCACGCCAAGGTGCCTGAAGATAATATTCCTTATTTCTATTCCACCTAACTGCTATATGCCCATAGAAGAGTTTTCCGAAAGCTTTATTGTCTATCTTCTTTTTTAATTCTTGGATAGGAGGATTAAACCTGTTTTGAAAACAAACCGCGAGTTTCAATTTCTTTGATTCTGACAGTTCTATCATTTCATCCATTTCTTTTGTTGATAAAGCCATGGGCTTTTCAACCACAACATGTTTTCCACTGTTCAATGCTTCAACGCTTATTTGATAATGCTTTCCGCTCTCAGTAGCTATTACTATGGCATCTATATCTTCTCTTTTCAACAATTTCCTATGATCCTCATAGATCTCTGGACGTTTCAAACCTAAATTTTCCAGCTTATCCGCGAGGCCTTCTGCTTTTTCCTTCTTTATATCACACAGAGCCACACAATCTATGATTTCAGAATTCGCCGCGATCGCCTTGGAATGACTGACGTTTGCTACTCTTCCACAACCTATCAACGCTATTTTGAGTTTTTCCACAACTCATCCCTCCAAAGACTACAAAAGATAGACTTCATCTTTTTCATTTCTGAAATTCTTGGTTATATTCTTGGTATCGAACACCAAGGGTGCGTTATCCAAAATGAATCTATAGTCTATATTCTTTTTGTGTGCTGTGGTTATAACAACGGCGTCGGATTTTCTCAATATTTCTTCATCGAGCATGACACTCCGATAATTCTTGTTGTTGTGTGTAAATTCTGGGATATAAGGATCGTAATACATTACATCAGCTTTGTATTTCTCCAATAATTCCAACACCCTCAATGCAGGTGATTCTCTAAGGTCATCTATATCACCCTTGTAAGCTACTCCAAGCAATAGAATTTTAGAGCCATTTAGACATTTCCTTTTTTCATTCAATATTTCTATCAACCTTTCAACAACATACTCTGGCATGTAATCGTTTATTTCTCCAGCGAGTTCTATCAGTCTGGTATGATAATCGTACTCTCTCGCTTTGTAAGTTAGATAGAACGGATCGATAGGTATACAATGTCCACCAACTCCAGGGCCCGGGTAAAACGGCATGAATCCAAAAGGCTTGGTTGCTGCTGCCTCTATAACTTCCCATATATTTATTTTCATTCTCCTCGCTACCATAGCCATTTCATTGATCAATGCAATGTTGACTATTCTAAAGGTGTTCTCCAGTATCTTAGACATTTCGGCTTCCTTAGGTGAAGATACAGTAAATACATTCGCTTCTAAAATCGATTCATAAAGGGCTTTTGCATGTTCGGTGCATTGTTTTGTTACTCCACCAACGACTTTTGGTGTGTTCTTTGTCTTATATATCAAATTTCCTGGATCGACTCTTTCTGGACTAAAAGCAAGATAAAAGTCTTCTCCAACTTTCAACCCAGTTTCTTCAAGTATAGGTAAAACAACTTCTTCCGTTGTTCCAGGATACGTTGTGCTTTCTAAAATGATTAACATATCCCTGTGTAATCTCTTCGAAATCTCCTTAGTCGTATTAACAACGAATGTAAGATCAGGTTGTTTAAATTTGTTCAACGGTGTTGGAACACAAATGGAAACAACGTCACATTTGGTAAGTTCATCAAAATCGATAGTTGCTTTCAAACGCCCAATCTTTACAAGATCAGCCAACTCTCTATCAACTACATCACCTATATAGTTCTTTCCCTCATTGACCATTTTCACCTTTTTCTCTTGTATATCAAATCCCAATACATTGAATCCTGCTTTTGCCTTTTCAACGGCAAGTGGTAATCCAACATACCCCAGACCTATGACACCTATAAGCGCATCTTTATTTTTGATCTTCTCAAATAAAGTCATTTTTGATTCTCCTTTCAAATTTCTTTTAATGATTTTGATATGGTAGAAACAATCTCCACTTGCTCTTCAAGTTCAAGTTCTGGAAACATTGGAAGAGCCAAAGTAGTTTTACTTACTTTCTCGGAAATAGGTAGATCACCTTGTTCATAGCCCAAATTTCCAAAACATTTTTGAAGGTGTAAAGGTAATGGATAATAAATTGAACAACCTATCCCTTTATTTTCAAGCTTTTGCTTTACGTGATTTCTCACTTTCTCACTTTCGAATCTGACTACAAATTGGTGATAAACATGTCTTCTATCATCGAAAAGGTTGGGAAGTTTTACTATCTCCATAAGATTTTCATCTTTAAAAAGTTTTACATATCTCTTTGCGATTTCTATTCTTCTTTCAATATACCCATTTAAATACTTGAACTTCACTCTCAGAATTGCTGCCTGAATCTCGTCGAGCCTTGAATTATAGCCCACAGTTTCATGGAAATACTTACGCTTAGCACCATGAACCCTCAATATTCTGCATTGCTCAGCAACCGTGTCATCGTTTGTAAATATAATTCCACCATCTCCATATGCTCCAAGATTTTTTGTGGGAAAGAAAGAAACAATCGAAGCATCTCCAACACTACCGCTTTTTTTTATCTCACCATTCTTGTATTTCCATATCGATCCTACAGATTGAGCTGCATCCTCTAAAATTTTTAGTCCATATTTTTTTCTGATATTCTCCAATCTTTCTAAGTTAACCGTTTGTCCAAAAAGATGCACGGGGATAATTGCTTTAATTTTCTTGGGATTCACTTCGACATCTCCTAATTTGATTTTTATTTTTCCATCCATCAAATCCTCAACAACATTCAAATCAATGTTGTAAGTGTTGGGATCGATATCTACAAAAATTGGTATTCCTCCGAGCCTAACGATACAACTCGCCGTTGCAAAGAAGGTGTAAGGTGTTGTTATAACATAATCATCGTTGCTTATTCCCAATGCCCTTAAAGCAATTACAAGGGCATCGGAACCATTTGCTACCCCTATTCCATGTCTAACTCCTATGAATTGAGCCAACTCTTCTTCAAGGTTCTTAACATTTTCTCCCAATATCACTCTCCCAGAACTGATCACATTATCAATAGCTCCAAGAATTTCGTCTTTTATTTTGAGATATTGTCTGGTTAAATCAAACAATGGTATTTTCAAATTGGTCATCTCCTTTCAAGTGATACCGCACCTTCTTCCGAAACATTGAATACATAGATATTGTCATAACCTATATCTTTAGCTTTTTGAATCATTATTTTTGAATGCTTGAATGAAGCGATTATTACCGCGTCATGCGAGATTCTTAAAGCGATCTTTGGCTCATAAACCTTAAAACCATACATTTTATCTCCTTGTTTCAATGGTGAATCATCTATAAATCCCAATATATTGAAATCTTCTGCCTTCAAAATATTGAGTACAATTTTCCCAATCACTCCAGCACCATACAGAAAAATTCGCTTTTTCCTTTCTCTATTTAGTATTTCCACCACATTTGCGAAACGTCCTTTGGTTTCCATGAAAAGTTGTGAAATTTCAGCCATTAAAGATAACGTTAAAAACTGCAATCTGTTTAGCCCCGAAGTTGTTAAATGGTAACTCATCGTTCTGTTGTTCTCTCCAAATTTCTCAATGTATTTTTCTTCAACAAATAATTTAATGTATTTGTTCACCATAGAGGGAGCTATACCCGCCATCTTGGATAATTTTTCCTGAGAAATATTTGGATCTTTTTTTATTGAAGACAGCAACAATAATTCTCTATAAAGAGGCGATAGATTGAAAAACTCCAAATTTTCAAGTTTTATCAATTTTTTCACCACTTTCCGGTGTTCCAATATCATTGTTCACTCACTGAATGAATTATAGCATTTAAAAGTCAAATTATCAATCGGATTGATGAAAATACACTATTGTGATTGTAAACAAAAGTAAAAACGAGCGAATAGAACAATCTGATGGGAAATTAACTATGTGGATTTGGAGTTTAAATGGATCACTGGATTAAAAGGGACTCCAAGAAATTCTTCCAGGATGTATCTTTGTAAAATTCGAGTTCTAACATATCATCCAGTCTTTGTTGATAAGTATCCAGATTGTTTGGTAAAAATAGACCTAATCCAGTATTCCAAAAATATGATGTGTACATTCTTTTGTATACAATGAAATCCTCGAAAACAACATTCAAAAGGTTGTTCCTGATATCCAAAAGGTTTAGATCATCCACATTCTTACAGAGGACATTTAAAAAATCGAGAATGTCTATCATTTGCATACAATCTTGGCAAGAATAATATTGTAAAAGTTGAGGATAATATTCATTTATTATACTTGATCTCAAATTTTCATCCATGCTCATTGATTCTGTCAGCTCGTTCGATAACTTCGATATTTCGTATGCAATGTCTTGAATCTTTGAAAGATCGTATGCCCCCAAAGACAATTCGCCCGTGTATCCCAACCATTCGTAGAATTCGAAATAGCTATCAATGATATCCCTGGCAAGATCGTAAATTCCCGAATCATGATTTAAAGCGGACAAAAATGTGTAATCCCATCCAAAAGCAGGTTCAGTAAAAGCCGACGCAACAAAATATTTTGCACAATTTCTAAGTTCATACGCTATTTCTATTGTCCCCATATTACAAGCATCAAATCCTATAAAATCCAAGGTTCTTCCATATTCGCTGTTCACGTATTCAAGAGCTCCTCCTATCTCTTTAGTGGTTAACGCATCTTGCTTTGTGAAATCATAACCAACAGCGAGGTTAAAATTCGAATCGTCCACCCATGAATTACCATGATTCCATATTATCAGGCCGCTTTTTTCCATATTAAAAGCGTAGAAATCTTCCAAAATTTCTTTTAGAAATTCTAAACTTCCGGAATTAATATCCATCCCAAAAGTCTTAATTTCCTTGAACTCACCATTTTCGTCCAAAAGCATCAAAGAATCATTACCATTAGAATTCGAATATTTATCGTGCATCACCATTATGAAGACATCCGGATTTTGGGTTCTCATTTCTTCCAAATCGAGATAAGAGTAGGGTTCTAAGTCGTTATCAGCAGCTAACCAGATCAAAAATCCCCAAGTAACCCCTCCAACATTCACAGAAAACTCCACGGGCATCGATGTGATATCAGCAATGTTTAACAATCTGAATTTATAAATACCAGCCGTTTTTGGAAGAATTGAAAAGGTTATATTCCCCATTTCATCTGTTTGAAAAATTTTCTGACCAGTTAGAGCATCGGAAACTTCCTTCCATTCATTTTGGGTTTCATCGAAGAGTTCCACCTTTACGGGAACATCACTAACCGATTGATTCAAAGGATTTAAATATCTCAAAGTGATGTAAGATATCTTTCCCACATTTCCTACAACATCTATTCCTAAAATCTTATAATTTCCAAGTTTGGCGCATGAAGTTAAAAATACGATCATAACAAGAATCAAAGCCAAGAGGAACATATGAACTTTTTTC
>DQYP01000146.1 GCA_011043375.1 Thermotogaceae bacterium
GGTTTACATACCGTTCAAACATAATCAGAATTTTTGGCGCTGGATATTGGCGGAAAGGAAAAAAATCTATGAAAAAAAAAATAAAATACACTGATGAACCGATGGGTAAAGTCAGAGTCGTTTCTGATTTTCTGCCATCTCCTGAAGAACTGGCATTAAAGGATGAAACCATAAAGGTAACGATTGCGCTCAGCAAGGCTAGTGTTGATTTTTTCAAAAATGAAGCCCAAAAGTACAATACGCAATATCAGAAAATGATTCGTCGTCTTCTGGATGAGTATGCAACCCATCAAGCATAAACTATAAACGATTTATATCGGGATAGGACTCCCCATTACTGAGGAGCCCTCCCACACCACCATCCGGTTTTGGAATTTCTTTCCTTTTCAAAGGAGGAAAACGGCCCAAAGAAGCACTCTGTTTTTCAACAAACCAAAACAGCAAGTAGCCAAGCGTTTTCTGGATAAAGGAGACGCTATCAGGGCAGGGACAATTCCGATAGCCATTTAGATGCAATCCTGAGTTCCGCTCCATTTGGAAAAGTCTTTTCCCGGTTCAATATTTTTGAAATTTGAATCATTCTAATCTCTGGAAAAAATTTTCTGAATTTTTCAAAGTTAGGGCTCAAATTATTATCTTTCCATTTTACTTCTATCAGTAATGAAGGGATGGTGTTTGATGCCATGCAAAAATCTATTTCTTTGCCATCCTTGTTTTTAATGTAAAATAATTTTCTTTCTTCTCCAAAACAGTCCTCTCTGAAATGTATTTCCTTTTGAATGGCACATGCAACAGAATTCTCCAGCTTGACACCTGAATCCCCAAGAACCTGACCAGTGTCATAAAAGTAAAATTTGGGAGCTTTCTGGATGGCCCTGGCTATATTTTTGTGAAAAGGGGGAACTTTAAAAAGGACATACATGTTTTCAAGTATTGTCAGCCATCTTTTTACTGTTTTATCAGAACATTGCAAATCCTGCGCAAGAGAGCGGTATGAAATCGGACTGCCAACTCGAAGCTTTAGTAATTGGATCAAGGTTTCAATTTGTGTTATCTGCTGAACATTTTCAAGATCAATAAGATCCTGCTTTAGAATGATATCAAGGTGTGATTTTTTCCAGCGATTATAAAATCGTTGTGTTCCATTTAGAAATGGCTCTGGAAAACCCCCCAAGAGCAATAGTCTGTCTAATGCTGTGTCAAGGCTCTCCGGTTCTAAAAAGGATTTGATTTCTTTCAAGTCCAAAGGGTGCATTCTAAACTGAAAGAATCTTCCGGCTAAGGAGTCACCAACCTTTTTGTAGGTATCAAGCTTGGCGCTTCCGGTAACAAGAATTGAAGGGGGAATACCCTCTGTGTCATAGATGCCTTTTAACCATGATTTCCAATTTTTTAATTTATGTAGTTCATCAAAAATCACTAAAGATTTAGATCGATCCCAGGATTTTTCATGCAAACTTAACCTGTCATCAATATTATCAAAGTTGAAGTAATCAAAATCACTTTTCAACATTTTAGAAAGTGTTGTTTTCCCAACTTGGCGTGGCCCCGTTAACAGGATGATTTTTTTTTCCAGGTCTTCTTGTATGTAGTTCTTTAAATATCGTTTCATAGCTGACTATTGTGGCACGTATTACGAAAAAGTCAAGTCTTATTCGGAATTATGTCCGAATAAGTCGAGTATAGAAATTATAAGGACAACGGGGTTGGATTGGTGTCAAGAGCAGACGTGACCCTTTACCTTAAAAAACTTTGCAACTGAATTATGTTTGATTTTATAATTTTATTTAAATCTTTATAAATCTTTGCTGCACCATAATTTTTCTCATGCTCTGCGATTAAACCATCCAACCCGTTTTTTACAGCTTCACACACTTCATTTATTAATGATATCAACAATTTTGGTCGAACATTCATGTCCCTGGCAAATTTTTTAAAGGAATGCTCTTTTATCCGATCAAGCCTGAAAGTTTGACCAATCGCCATCGCAAATTTATTGTCCAAAGGATACACCTGAGTGGACACTAAATCATAAAACGGTGCTAATTCAAAGCCTTTGTTGTGTAGAATAGCGAAATTCTTACCATGGGCATCATGATTACCAATAATATAATTAAAAGTCATCATACGTATGAATAAGAACCTGTTTGTTACGCCTTGATTTGACAAGTATTCATCAATTAATTCTCTGCATTCTATAAATCCGGGCCCACCAGTCTCTTGATATTTTCGTTCAGCCGGATACCCCATTGCCTGGCAAAAGTCTTCCTGATGAATGCGAACAATCTCTTTATTTATTTCCTGACGGTCATATCGATCCACTACAAACAATTCATGGCCACCAATTTTCATAATTTTTGAATTAGGGATTGGAAAGCCTGACCGCTGTGCCAATTCCATACAAAAGGCTTCATTTCTCGGGATATCGGTGAAACCGGCATTAATTGGTTTAATAATATGTGTAGTAGCGGAGCCTGAATTTTTCGGCAGATAAAACTGATCGTTTTTAATATAAACCGGCAATTTGTCTTGTGCTCCGGCCAGAGAAAGTTTAGCGTGTTTCATTACCGGATATAATCTGTATCTTTCCGGATCATCCAGTATCTTATCAAGAGTTGCTATTAATTCCTGGGTGATGTTTTCATATTGACCAGGAGTAAAATCAGGTTCTTGATCTTCAGGTATAATAGAAAGCGCTCCCGCACAATCTTCTCCAAAATTTCCTAAAAAGGCAAAGGTGTCTTTTTTGTCAAATCTGCGATGGAAAGCCAACACCGTTCTTGTGTCATTTTCTGGAAGAAGATTTTCAAAGAAAGCTGTACTGACAGCCGGAGCAAATTTTTCTTTTCTACAAGGAAGTGAAAGAGAGACAGGTGAAGATTTTTTTGCTATCCAATCTTGAGAGTATTGAAATACTACTCTGCCCTTATTGTGACGATCCAATGTGCCGACTAATCGTTTGTCCCATATGATTTGTAACCTGTCTTTCATTGTTCGTTCTCAATCGGATCTGGTGTTACATATAGTTTTAGGCCTAACGCCCGAAGTAATACAAAAGTTTTGTCCATCTGTATTGTCTCTTTCCCTCTTTCTACATCGCTAATGAACTTTACACTTGTCCCTGTAATATCAGCTAAGTCCGATTGCCGCATTTTTTTATTTTTTCGGGTGTCTTGAATAGCTCTTCCAAGATATTTAACTAACCGAACACGATATGGATATTTTATTTTTTCTTTCATTCGAAACCTCAATTTCACCATACGGTTAAAAAGCATGCTTGATTGCTGATTTTCACCGTACAGTTAAATTTGATAATTGTCAAGTTTTTAACCGAACGGTTAAATAGATAGTAGTGATAGACCAACCACAATAAACTTTTCCTTGAATTAATTCTCATTTCCTTGTAAATTAGATATTAAATATCCAATTTACAAGGAAAAAGATGATACAAAGATCAATCGAAAAAAAGTTAAGGGAAGATATCACAAAATATCCAATAGTTACACTTACCGGACCCCGGCAATCCGGAAAGACAACTCTTTTGAAAAATGTGCTTCCCGGTTATGACTATGTCTCTTTGGAAGACCCTGACGAAAGAGATTATGCGTTTGAAGATCCTCGTGGATTTCTTTCCCGATTTAAGAAAAAGACTATACTGGATGAAGTGCAGCATGTTCCAGACCTTTTTTCTTACATACAGACAATTGTGGATAACAGAGATGAGCCGGGTCAGTTTATACTTTCAGGATCACAAAATTTTCTCCTTTTGAGCGGAATATCTCAATCGCTGGCAGGGCGTACAAGCATACTTCATCTATTACCATTTACTAAAAGAGAGCTTGCAGACAAAAAAGTTTTAACAATCAAAAATCTATATTCAGATTCTATCCAAAGGAGCAGCAAAGATCTCTTTCAAATGATGTTTACAGGTTTTTATCCACGGATCCATGATAAAAAGCTGCCTCCTCAGGAGTGGCTTGCTGACTATTTTCAAACCTATATTCAACGTGATGTTCGTCAAATTATAAATGTTACAGACATTGGACTTTTTGGTCGTTTTGTCAGACTCTGTGCCGGGCGAATAGGTCAGCTGCTCAACCTGTCTTCATTGGCAGCAGACTGTGGGATTAGCCACAAAACTGCTCAAAGATGGATTTCTCTACTTGAAAGCAGTTTTGTAATATACAAAATTTTACCCCATCATAAAAATTATTCCAAGAGAATGATAAAAAGTCCAAAGTTATATTTCTATGATTCCGGTCTGGTTTGCTATCTTTTAAGAATAAAAAGCCCTGATAATTTACGGATATCTCCATATCGCGGCCATATTTTTGAAAGTTTTTGTATATCTGAATTTATCAAATCTGCATACCATCAAAAGATAACCCCCGATATCTTTTTCTGGCGGGATTCTTCAGGACATGAAATTGATATGATTATAGAACAGGGAGAAAAATTAATACCTTGTGAAATTAAATCCGGAGAGACTTTTACTAAAAGTTTTGTTAAAGGGCTTAAATATTGGCTTAAATTGTCCGGGACCAGTAATAAAGATGGGTTTTTATTATATGGCGGTTCTAAAAAAATGATTTTTAAAAATATCAATGTATTTCCCTGGAGTATGTTATAAAAATTAATTTACTTTGTGCCGCAATGCATGTAGAGATATAGAATCACTTTATTGGAATCCAAGGCCGCTGGAGGCAATCACCCATGAATGCGATTTCCATACCGCCTATTATAATGGCAACGTTGATGTTCTATGTTGGATTTTATCATTTTTTAATTTACCGCCGGCAGATAAGTAATCGTGAAAATCTAACATTTGCCCTCTCCTGTTTCGGTGTGGGCATGTATGCTGTCTGCTGTGCAGGCCTGTACAATGCTTCCTCACCGGAAATTGGAGTTGAATGGCAACGGTTTCAGGTAATCACTCTGGCGGTTCTGGCCATCGTATTACTATGGTTCATTGCTGATTATACAAATCGCACGAACAAAAAAATCGTGATAGGATTTACTGTTTACTTTCTATTTGCCGCTGTGTCGGGATTGATTATCAGAAGTAATCTGACATGGACGAATGTCACATCTATAAAGGAAATCCAGCTTCCAATCGGATATCACATTAGATACAACGAAATGGTCCCGGGCGTTCTCACCGATTTCCAGGGCATAGTGGGACTAATCTATTTCATATATATTTTTATGGTTAGCCTGAAGTTTTACAAGAGTGGAAACAAAGAAAAGGGAATGCCGCTACTGATAGCCATGGCCGTCCTTTTCGCAGGAAGCTTGAATGATACACTTGTAAGCAGCGGGTTCTACGATTTTATCTATATTCTGGAATATTCCTATATCGGAATGATCCTTGTATTTACATTGTTCTTCACAAATAATGTTATAAAAGCGGGCGAGATAAAAGTTGCACTGCAGAAAAGTGAAAAAAAATACAGAGCCCTGTTTGAAAAAACCAATGATGCCATCTTTGTTGTAGAAAGAAGCACTGGCAGATACCTTGATGCCAATGATGCTGCCTTGGAATTGACCGGCCGAACATTAGAGGGATTAAAACAACTGACCACACATGATATCACACCAAAAAATTCTTATGACCGTCTCTCAAAAATTAATAACTCTGGTGGGACCGTTGATTTAGGAAATGTCATCTACCACAAAGAGGATAACAGCCATCGGATTGCTAAGCTGAGTGCTGTGCCGATGAACGATAATGCAGTCATCGGCATTGCAAGAGATATCACCCATGATCTGGAAATGGAAAAACAACTGCGCCAGTCTCAGAAGATGGAAGCCATCGGTACCCTTGCAGGTGGTATAGCCCATGATTTTAATAATATTCTATCCGGTATTTTTGGTTATACCCAACTTGCTGAAATGAATCTTGATGATTCCCAGAAAGTAAAGAAAAATTTAGATCAAATAATTAAAGGGGCGCAACGGGCTGCCGAACTGGTGCATCAAATTCTGACATTCAGCAGACAAGCAGAATACAACAAAATTCCTCTTAAACTGTCGCTTGTTGTCAAAGAAGCAACCAGATTTTTACGCTCTTCAATTCCCTCAAGCATCGTAATAGAAGAAAAGATTTCATCTCAGGCAATGGTACTTGCAGATTCTACCATGACGCATCAAGTGGTCATGAATCTATGTACAAACGCCTTTCATGCAATGCTTGATTCAGGGGGAACATTAACAATAGAATTGAACGATATTGAAATCACAGCAAAGGATCATTCTACAGCAACTTCTTAC
>DQYP01000023.1 GCA_011043375.1 Thermotogaceae bacterium
CCCTGCTTTCTCTCCAATCGTTACAACTGTACCACCATATCCTTCAAGTTCTTTAACTAATTTCATTTCTTCTTCGTATCCCTCTTTAGTTAGATTGATTGTTATCAAACATTTTTCATCAACGAGTGATTTGGGCCCATGTCTATAGTCGAGGGTTGGAAAGGCTTCTGTATGTGAAATTGTCATTTCCTGCAATTTTAGTGAACTCTCCTTGGCTATACCATAATACTCTCCAAAACCTAAAAATACATAATTATTGTATCTTGTGAGTTCAATTTCTTCAAACAATTTCTTCGATTGTTCTAAAATATCGGATGCTTCTTCAACAGCATTTTCCACTATATTACTATCTACGCCTTTTAACTCTAAGGCAAGCATGTTTAAAAGCATCAGCGTTGATGAAAAACTACCCGTCATAACTATCGCTTTTTCTTCAAGTGGAATATGTACCTTTATATCCGATAGTTTAAGTAAAGAGCTGTCCTTTTCACACGAAACTCCAATGATATCGCAATCGTACTTCTTTTTTAGAAGTTCTGCTGCTTTAACTGTTTCAGTTGATTCGCCTGACCTCGAAAGGACAAAAGCAAGGTACTTTCTATCTTTTATTAAAACCGCATTACTTGAGTATAATATTTCAGATCCAACGATCGCTTTGCTCGATTTTTTCAATACCCTAACGAAAAATCTCTCCGCAGCTTTTGAAAGATGAAATGATGAACCACATCCCACAAAAAGTAATTCATCGTATTTTGAAGGATTTACACTGGATACAGATGATAGAATACTTTCTCTCATTTGATAGATTCTTTCAATATTTTTGGGCTCTTTTAAAATTTCTTCCCTCGTTATGCTCACAATTGATCACCTCACAATTTAGGTTTTAGCAATGATAAATTCAAGCCCTAATTTTTCGTATTTTTCCATCAATTTAGATGATATCTTGAAATCTGTTACGACTGCCTTCACATCTCTAAGGTCACAAACATAACCTGGAAACACTTTGTCGAACTTGGTATGATCTGCTAAAACGTATGTTTCTATACTTCTGCTAACCAATGCCCTAGCTACGATAGCTTCTTCACAACTAGCCATCGAAAATCCAAACCTATCGGATACTCCATCTATACCCATGAAGAACTTTGAGATGTTGTACTTTTCTATAAATTCTATTGCTTGATGTCCAATACATTCATATGATTTTTCCCTCACCTTTCCGCCGACTATTATTAATTCAATATCTTGTTTCTCAATTAACTTCATAGCTACATTTAAAGAATTAGTTAACACCTTGAGATTTTTCAAGTCGGAATTCACTATCTCTTCAACCAGGGCAAAATTCGTTGTTCCACCACTTATGGCCACGAAGTTGTTGTCAAACAAAAATTCAAAAGCTTTGCGTGCTATCGCACGTTTTTCCTTCTGTTGCGAAGAATACTTTTCAGCAAAAGAAAGTTCTACATTTGGAAGCTCCAAAATAGCGCCGTTGTAAGTAGCTTTAATATATCCTTTCTCTTCAAGGTGTTTCAAGTCACGTCTTATGGTCATTCGAGAGACCTTAAAAATTTCACACAGCTCAGAAGTAGTAACAGCATTTTTCTTTCTTATATATTCCAAAATCTTTTGACGCCTAATTTCAGCTAACACAAAAACACATCTCCATTCTAATCAAGATAAACACCATTTCTTTCTTTGAATTCTTTCATATCTATAACTTTCCCATTATTCAGCCGTGATTCTTCAGCAGCAAATGCCATTAAATGACTTTCCAACGATTCTCTGGCAGAAGTACTGATTCTAGGATCCTCTCTTGAATACCTCAAAACTGATATTATGTATTTTATGAGTTCTTCATCCCCTCCACCATGACCATATTGATCCCAAAGTTTGACGTCATATGTTTCCCTGTCAAAAGCAAATCTCTTCACTTCCAAAGTACCCTTTTCGAAATCACCCACAATCTCTCCATGACTTCCAAAAACTTTTATGGTTCTGTTGATTTCATTCGTAAATGCGCTCATGGTGAACGAGACTTTCACTCCATTTTCGAATTCTATGTTGGTTATTTGATAATCCACCACATCATTATCACATTTAAAAACACATCTTCCATATGGCCCAACTTTTAATGCCTGATAAACATTTTCGGGTGTTACTTCATCCACTATGGTATTCACTGGCCAACCTTTGTAATTTGGTATCGTGTATATCTTGACAGCAGAGTATGGACAATCACTTTCAATAGGACAGTCCAAACATCTGTCAGCGGCTCCCTGAGGTTGATTCGCCGGTTTAAAGAAAACCAACTCTCCAAATGAGCTCAAACGCCTTGGTTTCGATCCAACCAACCAGTAGAGAATATCCATATCGTGACAACTTTTTGTAAGGATGGAAGGGGCTGTTTCAACGCTGTTTCGCCAATTACCTCTGACAAAACTATGAGCGAAATGGAAAAAACCTATATTTTCTTTATGTTCAATACCAATCAAATCACCGATTTTCCCAGAGTTTATTAATTCACGAAGTTTTCTGAAGAATTTTGTGTATCTCAGCACATACGCTACAAAGATCCTTTTTTTCGTTCTTTCTTCAGCTTCAATTATCTTCAAACATCCCTTTATATCCGTCGCCATTGGTTTTTCTAATAGCAAATGATAACCTTTTTCCATTGCAAGTATCGCTGGCTCCACATGCATTTTATCCATCATAGAAATTATGGCAAGATCTGCAAATTTTTCCTTCGAAAGAAGCTGCTCCCAGCTTTCAAATTGATTTTCCACAGGTATGTTATGAGCTTTGGAGATTTTTTCTCTCCTCACTGGATTCGGCTCAGCCACACCAACGATTTTTACTTTATCGGGATACCTGTGAATCAAGTTACCGTATGCATCGTATCCTCTACTACCAGCACCCAACACTACAACCTTGATTGGTTTTTCACACATCTTGATCTCCCCCCAATTCACTTATAACTAATTATAACTCAATATAGCAAAAAAAATGTTATTTGATGTTCAATGATTATTACATTGATTATATCATCCAAAGCAATTCAATTGCAACAAAAAAGGTGTCCAAATCTTTTGGACACCTTTCAGTAAAATATGCCTTCGTATGGTGCCGGAGGCGGGATTTGAACCCGCACGGGTAAAACCCACATGATCCTGAGTCATGCGCGTCTGCCA
Source organism: Thermotogaceae bacterium (assembly GCA_011043375.1). GTDB lineage: Bacteria > Thermotogota > Thermotogae > B21-G9 > HyVt-16 > HyVt-16. The sequence goes on from DQYP01000023.1 coordinate 3,186, forward strand.
ATTCCGCCACCCCGGCACGAAATTATTATTGATATAAAATATGGAGCGGCCAACGGGACTCGAACCCGCGACCCTCAGCTTGGGAAGCTGATGCTCTACCAACTGAGCTATGGCCGCATGTTGTCTTAATTATATCACAGTATTTTTTTATACTCAATATCCTTTCAGACTGCTAAACAATTAAGTCATCTTTTTCTTATTACGTGATATAATTAAATGAAATCTACTACAAAGCTTGGGAGGTGGAATTAGGATGTATATGGAGATAATAGACATAAGAGCGAGAGAAGTATTGGACTCACGAGGTAATCCAACTATTGAGGCAGAAGTGTATTTGGAAGATGGTTCTCTTGGTTCTGCCATAGTTCCATCCGGGGCTTCTACAGGTAAACATGAAGCGTTAGAGCTCAGGGATGGTGATAAACGATACATGGGCAAAGGAGTACTAAATGCTGTCAAAAATGTAAACGAGGTTATAGCACCTAAAATCATAGGCATGAATGCCTATGACCAGCGGGCTATAGACAAGGCAATGATAGAACTGGATGGAACCGAAAATAAATCAAAATTGGGTGCCAACGCCATATTGGCCGTTTCCATGGCTGTTGCAAGGGCAGCAGCAAATTCCTTAGGGTTGGAACTTTACAAATACTTAGGTGGTCCAAATGCAAGAATCCTTCCTGTACCTTTTATGAACATCGTCAATGGTGGTAAACATGCAGACAATAGCTTAGACATCCAGGAATTCATGATTGTTCCAGCAGGTGCACCTAACTTTTCAGAGGCTTTGAGATATGGTGCAGAAGTTTTTCATACTTTGAAGAAACTGCTGAAATCTCAAGGTCATGTTACAGCCGTTGGTGACGAAGGTGGATTCGCACCAAATCTCTCTTCAAATGAAGAAGCTGTAAAAACCATAATTGAAGCCATTGAGCAGGCTGGGTATGAACCTGGAAAGGACATATTCGTTGCTCTTGACAGTGCGGCTGATTCTTTCTACAATGAGGAAAAAGGTGTGTACATGGTTGATGGTACCGAAAAAACAACAGATGAGATGATAGAATATTACGCTAATTTGGTTGAAAAATATCCTATAATAAGTCTTGAAGATCCTTTAGCAGAAGACGATTGGGAAGGATTCAAAAAGATAACAGAAAAACTTGGTAGTAAAGTTCAAATAGTTGGTGATGATCTCTACGTAACAAACATCAAGAGATTGAAAAAAGGAGTTGAAATGAAAGCTTCAAATTCTATACTTATAAAGTTGAATCAAATAGGGAGTGTTACCGAGACTCTTGATACAATAGAATATGCAAAAATTCACGGTATGACTTGTGTAATTTCCCACAGATCAGGAGAAACTGAGGACACTTTCATTGCAGATCTTGCAGTTGCGGCAAATACTGGAATGATAAAAACCGGTTCCTTGAGTAGGAGTGAAAGAATCGCAAAATATAACAGGCTTCTTAGAATAGAAGAAGAACTTGGAAATTCAAGTGAATATAAAGGTGTTAACTCTTTCTACTCGATTAGGTGAGAAAAATGAGGGTTGAGAAACAAAAGGCCCTCGTTGGTAATAAAAGAGCCCTCGTAAGATTTTGGGGCCCAGAGAGCCCAGAGGAATCGAGGGCTCTTCTGTTGATAATACATGGACTTGGGGAACATTCTGGAAGATACGATAAATTCGCCAAAGATTTGGTTGAAAAAAATCAGATAGAAATACTTTGTTTTGACTTACCAGGTCATGGAGAAACCTCAGGACTTAGAGGTTATATCTCAAAATTCGAAGATTTCCTTGAATTGATTCAAGATTTGAAGAGTTCTTTTTTAAATCATCCAAAACCAAGAATTTTATTTGGTCATAGTCTTGGAGGACTAATAGCTGTGAGATATGTTCAGGAGCACGAGTCAGATTTTGATGGCTTGATTCTTTCCAGTCCAGCGATTGTTTTCAACTTGGATAATAAAATTAGGAACATAATACCGATTCTACGTTTTCTGAATTTCATAACACCATGGCTTACTACATCGAATGGGTTGGAGCCAAGCTCACTTTCAAGAAACCAAGAATCGGTTGAAAAATATGTGAACGATCCATTAGTGCATGATAGAATATCGATTAGATTGTTCTGTGAAATGCTGAGGAATTCAAATCAGGCAAAAAATGGAATTGAAAGGATTAGAATCCCAATCTTGTTGTTCGGTGGGACAGATGACAGGATAGTATCGTTCAATGAAGTTGCAAAATTAATCAGAAAAACATTTGACAATCAAATCGTTGGATTTGAAGGCGGATATCACGAATTATTTGAAGATATAGAACATCATCACTCACTTTTAAAATTGATTTCTAGTTGGATCGAGAACAAAATAATAAATTCGAAGGAGAAAAAATATGCTTAGAGATCCTGATGACAGACTCAAAATAGCCAAAAAGGTAGCGTTGCTTGCCGGAGATTTTGTAAAAGAATCCCAGTTTAAAGTAAAAAATATAGATCATAAAGCGAATATATTCGATCTTGTCACCAATGTTGACAAAAAATCGCAGGAAATTATTATAACCAAGTTACATGAAGCATTTCCAAACGATGAATTCGTTGGTGAAGAACAGGAACATGCTGGTTTTCCCGAAACCGGGTGGTATATAGATCCAATAGACGGTACAGTGAATTTCATACATGGGCTCCAAATATTCGGAATATCAGTTGCCTATGTTGAGAACGGTGAACCTATCATCGGGGTGATTTATCTGCCAATTTTTGAAGAGTTATATTGGGCAGAAAAAGGACAAGGTGCTTATCTAAATAATAATAGAATACGAGTTTCACGCAGAAGAAATCTTCAGGAATGTCTTGTGGTAACTGCACATTCTAGCAGTTTTGAGGGAACAAAGGAATTGGATAAGTTGAAAAATCTGATAGGAAAAGTTAGAAGGGTAAGGATGTTCGGTAGTGCATGTTATCATGCCTGTATGCTCGCCAGAGGGTCAATTGATGCTTTTTGGTCTCATCATTTAAAACCTTGGGACGTTGCTGC
>DQYP01000126.1 GCA_011043375.1 Thermotogaceae bacterium
CTACAATACCTTGATTCTGTTAGCTAAGAGTATTGATATAAAAAACCTATTGCTTGTTAGGATAAGATTCCTCGTCACTATCGTTCCTCGGAATGACAAAAACAAGAGAAATATCCTCCCGAACTCTTTCCCTTTGTCATCCTGAACGTATGTAACGTATTTGTCATCCCGAACGAATGTGAGGGATCTTATTTTCCACTTGCTATTACTTTTTGGACTTTTCAAAGACTTCAATAATATTTATCTGCTATTTTCACTTCATTGAATATCATCATCACTACTAGTTAACACTATCCATTGTTTCATAGTATATCATTCGTACAAACTTATTCAAAAGCCATTGAGAGTCTGAGCTTGAAATTCTTGACATTTTTGGGTTTGTAACCATTTATTCTTATGAGATAATTATCCAAAACTATCACTATTTCGGAATTTTTAGATTTTTCCAAGGAGTTCAGAATTTTTTCCAACTCTTCGTCACTTGTGTATCGAATGTGGTATTCGTACTTTAGTTTTTCAAAATCTTCGTTAAAAATATCAATCAATTTTCCATTGTTGAAAAGTGCTATATAGATCTTACCGATTTCAAGACCTTGTTTTTTATGTTTTATAAAACTCAGACCATCGGTTAATACCATATCCCTCCCGATATTCAGTGTTACAACAGGGCACATTCCTTTATCTGAGATGTGGAGAAGCTCAAAAATGTTTGGATAATAATCTCCAAATTTTTCACGAATTGTGTCTTCTAAATCACTTGAGAGGATGAATCCGAGAGATTCTATCTCTTGAATAACTTTAAGAAACTCTTCCCCTAAATTCAAAGAGTTGCTTTCTTTTTTAACCTCACTTTTTTCGGTTTTCTCCATTATACCGAACACTTTCGATTGAATCTCTTTCAATTTGCTTTTGGCATCGTATTCCATGGACTCGAATTTTTTTAAAATATCACTTCTTTTTTCCTCAAAACTATCAAATGCACCTGCCTTTATCAATTCAAGGATCAACGAATCGTTCAAAAATCGTTTCAACCTGACAACGGCATCTTCAATATTTTTGTATTCTCCGAATTTTTCCCTTTCGTCTATTATATTCCTCGCCTTTTGTATTCCGAGACCTTTTACAAATGTTAATCCTATTCTAACCCCATTATCTTCTACAGAACAAAGTTCGTAACTTTTATTTATATCTATTCCATAGATTTTGTAGCCAAGTAATTTAGACTCAGAGATCACACTCGATAGCTTTTCTGTATCACCTAAGTGTGAATTCAGAAGATTTTTTAGATACTGTGGAGTTAGGTTGGCTTTCAAAAAAGCGGTTGTATAAGTTAATAGGGAATAAGCGACGCTGTGAGATTTGTTGAAGGCGTAGCCAGCGAAGTTAACTATCTTGTCAAAAATATTTTCGGCCTCTTCAAATGATAACCCCTTAATACTTGTAGCTTCTAAAAATTCCTTTTTGTATTTTTGAATTTTCTCGAGTTCTTTTTTGGCAATTGCCCTTCTGAATTCATCGGCTTTAACAAGTGATAATCCTGCTATCTCAGATACTATTCGCATTATTTGTTCTTGGTACAAGAGCATTCCTTTGGTTTCATTCAACATCTCATTTATTTTCTCGTGGTTGAAAATTTTCTCGCCTTTCAGATAAGATTCCAGTATCCCAGAGGTCATGGGGCCAGGTCTATTTAGAGCCAATACGATTGATATGTCTTCTAAACTTTTGGGTTTCACTTTCATGCAAATGTTCCTTCCACTCCTACTGTCAAGCTGGAAGATACCACTGGTAAACCCCTTGGATAGGAGCTCAAAAACTTTTGGATCATCGAACGGCAATTTTTCATAAAAAGCATCTTCAAAACCTTTCTGAGAATCCTCCAAAGTTTCTCTTATCACGGTAAGGGTTCTCAATCCAAGGAGATCTATCTTAACCACACCTATTTTTTCAAGATCTTGCATATCAAATTGGGTAAGAAGCCCTATTTCGCTTTTTAAAAGGGGAATTCTTTTCTTCAGATTCTCTTTTGTTATTATGATTCCTGCTGCGTGTATCGATGTATGATGTGGTAAGCCGAGAAACTTTTCAATGTTTGAAAAAGCCAGTTCCTGTTTATTCTGAGGTAATTTCCTTTGTATTTCTCGTTTCAATAACTTTTTACCATACGATCCGAAGGTTATTATTTGTGAAAAGTGTTCTTCACCAAAATGTTTTTTGAGTTCCAATAGGAGTTCCTGCCTTTTGGAATCTTGAACATCTATATCTATATCAGGTAGATCACTTCTTCCTTCGTTTAAAAATCTCTCAAATATTAGACCATGTTTCAGTGGATCTACACTGGTTATTCCAAGCGAATATGAAACCAGTGAACCAACCGCAGAGCCTCTTCCTGGACCAATCAATATTCCTAATCTACGCGCAACATCCACGATTTCTTTAACTGTGAGAAAATAACTTTCGAGATTTCTAGAAAATATCAAGTTTAATTCTCTGTCAATCCGTGCTTTTATATCTTTCGGAAGTGGTGAACCATATTTTTCAGTAAGTGAATCGAATACTTTTTTTCTTAAAAGTGTTTTGTCGTTTTCTGAAAAGGAAGGAAAGTTGAAATCTATCTTCATATCAAATATTTCCACTCGATTCATGATATCTTCAAAGGTTTTAAAAATCTCGGGGAGATCTTTGAAATCACTTATGAAATCCTTTTTACTCTTGAATTCACAATAATTTTCGTGTTCACTTTTATTGATTATCCCTCTAAATATCTCAAATAAAGTTTTTTCTTCTTTGTTCAAGTACATTGTGTTATAACTTCCAACCAAAGGTATGCCAAATTCTCGAGATAACCTCAGAATCTTTCTTAACATTTCGGATTTCGTTGGCAAATCGATTTGAATGCAGAATTTTCCTGTTTCCGCTAAGGATTTTAATTTCTGTAGTATATCGGAATCCAATCCATTTTTAAATAATGGGAATTTCTCTGCATGTCCACTCAGCAATGTTACATTCTCAAGATGATTGAAAAATTCCAGAATAGTTTCGATTGATATGTTGTTTTTAGACAGTATTACCTCGTTCCAAAAGCTCACTAATTCCAAATAGCCTTTTTTATTTTCGCAAAGTATTACGAAATCACCATCGGAAGTTCTCAATTCCAATCCAAGTATGGGAACAATACCGTTTTTTATGGCTTCAGAATGAAATTTTACATGTCCATGAAAATATGGATCAGTTATTGCTACAGCTTCAATACCGTTTTTTGAGGCTGTGGCTAACGTTTCACTTATTTTTGTAAGAGATTCGAAGGAGTATTCTGAATGGAAATGAAGATAGATGATCTTCTTGTTCATGTTTGCGAAGTCTCCGTGAGTTCTTTAATAACATGCTTGAAGTCTTCCGGTAATGGAGCATTGAATTTCATGAATTTTCCATTTCTGGGATGAAAAAATCCCAAAGAAAGAGCATGTAACATCTGTCTTTTTGCACCAAATATATAATCTTTTTTACCATGTCCATACACTACATCTCCAAGTAATGGATGTCCAATTGCTTTGAAGTGCACCCTTATTTGATGTGTTCTACCAGTTTTGGGCTTCACCAGAATTAAGGTTGCTATATCACCAAAGTATTTCAAAACCTTATAGTTACTAATGGCAACTTTTCCATTCTTTGTGATTGTCATCTTGATTCTTATTTGCGGATGACGCGCTATTGGAAGATCTATCATCCCTTCTTTATTCTTTACTCTTCCATCTACTATAGCTAAGTAAGTTTTCATAGTGACACGATCTTTGAATTGTTTGGATAATGACTGATGAGCTAAATCATTCTTTGCAACGACAATGACACCGCTGGTATCTTTATCGAGTCTATGAACTATTCCTGGTCTTAGAATACCGCCTATTCCTTGAAGATCCTTGCAGTATTCAAGCAAGGCATTTACAAGCGTTCCAGAACTTTTGTTTGGCAATGGATGAACTATCATCCCTGGTGGTTTATTTAAAACGATTATATCCTTGTCCTCGTATATTATCGAAAGATCGATTTTCTCTGGTAAGATCTCATATTCTTGAGGTTTTGGAACTTCTACCTCTATGATATCACCGTTTTTAACCTTATAGCTGGTTTTTTTCTCCTGACCGTTTACCAGTATTTTCCCCGTCTTTATTGCTTTTTGGATCATTGTTCTTGAAATCCAAGATGGTAATTTGTTCATCAGAAATTTGTCCAATCTCCATTCTTTTTCTTTCACTGTCACTATGTACTTCTCCATTATCGTCTCTTGAGGCACCACCATCACTCTCCAATTTTTCATAAAACAATAATCTTATTCCCAGAAAAATCGTCCCTAAGACTATGGAACTATCAGCTGCATTGAACACTGGAAAATCGAAAATAGATATGAAATCAACCACGTTTTTGAACAATAATCTATCGGTAAAATTACCGAGCGCTCCCCCTATTATCATTCCCAAAAACACCTTGGAGAGTTTGGACAATTTCTTCAATTTAATGGCAGTAACTATCAGAAGAAAAATAGTAAACGAGATCATTATTATTATCAAATAGAATTTTCCTTGTAAAAACCCAAAAGCTATTCCACTGTTGTTTATATAAGTTAATTTCAGGAAATTTCCCAATAAATAAATCATTTGGCCATAATCCAAGATATTTTTTATTATAAGCTTACTAACTTGATCTAAAATTAAAACTGCTATGGCGGTTACGATCAAGGCCAAAGTTTATCAACACCCTTTCTCAAATCTTCTTATAGAAGAAAGCCTCAATGAGCTCAAGACCGAGTTCTTTATATTCAAAGATTCTTTCTGTACCACCCACAAAAATCATACCACCTTTTCTGAGAGCATTGGCAAAGTTACGATATAATTGTCTTTTGGCATCTACATCGAAATATATGACAACATTTCTACATAGTATAAGATCATAACCTTTGTCGAATGGATCTTTTAACATGTTATGATATTTGAATTGTACACGTGCCTTCACATTGTCTAAAACTTGATACTTACCATTTTCTAATTTCCTGAAATATTTTTGTAGATAATTTGGTGGAACATTGGTTAAATTCTGTTCTTCGTATATTCCCTGTTTAGCCTTTGATAATACATTTAAATCAATGTCTGTTGCTATTACTTTTGCCCCACGCGGTGCTTTCAATTCTTCAAGTAATATTGCGAGGGAATAAGGCTCCTCTCCGCTGGAACAACCGGCACTCCAAGCTTTGAAATTACAGTTTTCTAAGAGGTCTGGTAAGAACTTGTCCCTCAATTTCCACCATTTCTCAGGGTTACGAAAAAACTCCGTGACGTTTATTGTCATTTTGTCCAGAAATTCTTTCTTTTTTTCCTCATCTTTCAAAAGGAGTCTGATGTAATCAGTGAAAGATTCACAGTTGTACTTTTTTAGGAGTATCTCCGTCCTTCGTTTGACTCTATGGGGTTTGTATCCACTGAGATCTATCCCAAGCTTCATATTCAGTTGTTTTAAGAACCATTCGAATTCTTCATCACTTAGTGGCTTCATTTGTATCGCCTCCTTCATCCCTTTCTTCATATATTTTGTATTTTATCCCTAAATTCAACATCGAACTTTCTGGAGATATTCTGAAAGACATATCGAGTTTCCAGTTCTTCATGATTGAAAATTCTAATTTTGAGAAAAGAGCAGATGTGATCTGAACCTTCTCGGGGTTTTTCATGATTATCAAAGAAGGCTCGAAGTATAGCTTTATTTTTTCATTCTCGAAATTTATGAACCCACACGTTGAAATACTTTTTGCAGTTATGCCAATGTAACCTCCAAGATGTTTTGCATCAATACCAAAATTTAGCAAACTTCTACTCCTCACATCGGAAAATCCCAATTCACCCTCAAATTCATCTCTTGTAGAAAAAACATATCCCATGAATGCTCTAAAATTATTTTTCGAATACCCTAAAATGCCACCCATGCCATTCAAAGAATCAGAGGAAAATCTGAGTATCGGGATGACTTCGAAAGAGGATATGGGAATGTATGGTGCAAGTTCAATATTTAAATCTTCACTTTTCTTTTTGAGGGAACCCCTGATATCAAGTGAAAAAACGGGATATTTCACGCTCGAGTTGAAGAAAAAATACTCGCGTTGGTCTTTTAAACTGAGCGAAAAAAAATTTGAATGGGTTATGGAATAC
>DQYP01000044.1 GCA_011043375.1 Thermotogaceae bacterium
GACAAAAACAAGAAAAGCATTATTGGAATGACAAAACAAGAAAAATGTCATCCCGAACGTGAAGTATTGTGTCATCTCGACATTCCCTTTTTCGTTATTCCGATACTCTCTTTATGTCATCCCGAGCGAGTGCGAGGGATCTTATTTCCAAATTGCTATTATCTTTTAGCCTTTTCAAAGACTTCAATAATATTTGTCTGCTATTTTTGCTTCATTGAATATCATCACTACTAGTTAACACTATCATTGTCTTTTTCCTCGTAGTCTATTAAACCTCTCCCAGGAGGGCCTTTTTTGATTACAGATCAGCTAATCTTTGGGTAATTCAGTTACAGTAAACTTAAACATGATGGGGATACTCAAACTCATCATGATCGCTAAAATGAAAAAAACGGCTCTGAAAGACAACACACTGACCACCCCGGCTACAAGTGGTCCTATTATTCTTCCAAAAGCTCTTGCAGAACTCAGAAAGCCAAGCATCTCTCCTCTTCTGTAAATCGGAGAATACATTGATATGTACGAAGTCACACCCGTTATGAACGCTCCAAAACCAAAACCAAGTGCTACATACGATAAAATCACCATTATGTAATTTCTCGCGAATCCCATAAATACTAAATTCAATATGGAAAAAAACATCCCCAGTATGGCTATGAATTTAGGATGGATTTTCTCTGCCACCCTTCCGAAAAAATAATTCGAGGGGATTTGAACCGCAGGATTGATAGCAGCCAAGATAACCGTCAAACTCTCATTCAATCCAACAACATCTCTTATGAAAACTGCCGCTAACCCCATTGCACCAGCTGTTCCAGCTTGCCTCAAAAAACTGGCTATGTAAAGTGCCCACATACCATTTCTTTTAAGAGGTTCAGGATCCTTCAAAGCCGGAAAAACCATTTCAATGAAATTCGTTGCCTTTCGCCTGTACTTCAGGATATTTTTTTCTTCCCTTATCATTAATACGGGAATGAAAGCGGAGATTAAAATAGCACTCATCAATAATATAAGTGATTTCGAAGATGAAAGCAACAACAAAGCAGATAAAAGAATCCTACTCGATAACATTCCTATGGAGTTCGATATATTAAGAAATGAAAGCTCTCTCGGTGCGGAGGTACCTTTAAGCAGAGAGTTGTTGGCGCTCATAGCCATTGAGACTGGATCGAAGCCACACACGAAAAAGGTATAGATGATTCCAACTGAATATATTTCGTACACATTATCAGCAAAATAATAAAAGATTGATACGATTCCTCCTATCGTCACAGACATTGCAAGAATCAATTTTTTGCTTGGAATTATATCAGATACAGCACCCCAGACTGGAGCCATAAAAGTTGTTATCGTGCCTTGAATCGAGGAAAAAATGCTTATTAAAAACAAGGAAGTACCGATATCTTTCATGTAGAATTGAAGCAAAGGGCCAAATCCCATTATACCTATAAAACGCAGAATATTTGCAATCAATAGTGGTGTTCGCTTCTCCAAATCGACACCCCCTTAGTTTGCATTACAAATTATAACATGCCAAATTTGAAAGATTGAAATTTGGTATTCTGATCTCTGAGTAAAATTCATTGAATTACCTCAATAGTAAACAATGAAATTATGTGATAATATTTTTCTTGGAAAAAGTTTCCACTCAGAACCATATATGACAATGTGCTATAATTGGGGTGACCTAAGCATGCAACATGCAAAACAATTGAGCGCGAGAGACTTTCGTTGGAATTTCATTGTGAATTCACTCGATTTCGCATTTTTCAATCTCGGTATGACTTTTGGATCTATACTCACTCTCTTTCCAATTTTTGCTAAAAACTTGGGAGCCTCTAACTTTCAAATCGGCTTAATACCAGCTATTGCTAATCTTGGTTGGGGTTTTCCCTCAATATTAGGAGCCAAATACGCGGAAAAAACCTCCAAGAAGTTGGACTTGGTTTTAAAAGTAACCCTTGGTGAAAGATTACCATATTTTTTCATGGCTTTAATAAGTTTTTTTATCGTTCCCTACAGTTCTAAATTGGCGCTTTATTTAACACTGATTATGCTTGGTATAGCAACCTTCTCCATGGGATTTCTTGGGCCTCCATGGATGAGCATGATAGAAAAGGTTATTGACAGTAGAAGAAGAGGAAGTTATTTTGCCATGGGAAATGGGCTTGGTGCCATTATGGGCATTGGTGGGGCAACATTGGCGAAACACTTTCTCGAAAATTACCCATTTCCAAAAAACTTCGGTTATTCATTTTTATGTGCTTCAGTTGCTCTGATGATCTCATTTATGTTTTTAGCATTGACACGTGAGATCCCTGATGAGCATGTGAACAACGATTTGCCCTTTTCAAAGTATGTAAAAGGAATAAAAGAGGTATTGATAGATGGAAACTTCAGAAATTACATAATAAACAGAATTTTAGCTGCTTTAATGTTAGCATCAAGTGGATTCATAGTGATTTATACTGTGAAAAAGTTTTCGGTTTCAGATGAAATAGCAGCTGATTTTACAGCCTTTTTATTGGCATCTCAAGGCTTGTCTTCGTTTATCTTAGGACCTCTTGGCGATAAAGTAGGGCATAAATCCGTTTTAATAATTGGAAGGATAACCTATATAAGTGCTATCTTACTGTTACTAACAGTTAAAAACGTGTTCTATATTTATCTGATTTTCATATTGGTTGGAATTGTAAATTCAACTAGTATGGTTGGAGACCTTGCTTTCACACTTGATCTCGTTTCCAAAAAGCGGAAGGAGCTCTACATGGGAGTGTTGAATCTTCTGATATCACCTTTTTCCTTTGTTGCACCATTGCTTGGGGGAAAGTTGGCAGATCTTTTCAATTACGAAACTCTTTTTTACTTTTCCCTTGCCATCGGTACAATTTCTTTGGTATTTCTCATCAGATTTGTTCAAGATCCAAGAAAAAAAGCGAGTAATTTATGAACTCATCAAGTATTTTCTGATCAAATTCTTTCCTTACTTCTTCACCTGCATAAATTTTCATAGCGGTATGTATGATATCACCGAAACGTCGAGGAAGATTTTTCAATCCCCATTCCCCACCTTCATATTTTGACAATACTTTTCTCTCTCTCGCAGCTGCCAGAACCCTGCAATAGTTAAGAATTAAATAAACGGGATTCTTGTATCTCATGTTTTCATTCAGTGCCCAAACAACATCTCTTGCTATCGAATCTAAATAATCGGAAAATGGTATCTTTGGAAAAACTTTTTTTATATCTTTTCCATAAAGACGTGTCCCTCTGTGGTAAGTCACTGTAATATGAGCCGCAAGATCCGGATCAGTTCTCTGTTTATCGTTCCACTTTTGCCAATCGCCATTTTTCAGCTCTTTATCGTATTTATCTCTCCAATCCTCACTGTAGTGGAACTCAAACGGGGTTGGATATTTCCAAGGTCTGAAATCATCCAGTTTTAAGATACTTAGCTCCAAAGGAATGGGATTTTTGGAAATTTTTAGCACCATCTTAGCAAATGAAAATTTTTCTTGAACATTCATAGCTTTTTCAATTACAATCAATATATCTACATCACTATGCTCAGGATTAAAGCACCCCATAGCCAACGATCCATGGAGATAGATTCCAACTATATTTTTATTTTTCAGTATTCTCAAGGTTTCATCCACAAAATCAGTTACACGCAATTTCAAACTTTCAGATAAGTTTAACCACGAGAATTGTTTCAAAACGCATCATCTTCCCAAAATTGTTCAGGTGATAAAAAGTGATCTATCTTCGAAAAAGGACAGGCCGCTATACATTTACTACAATCACTACCATACTCCACCCAAAATTCAAAGCACTTCTCAACGTTCACATAATATTTCTTCACACCGGGATTGTTTGAAATATTAAAATGATCAAAATTCATTTCCTCTTTGAAACTTATTGCACCCTTTTCGCAGGCATCCGCACATTTGCGGCAAGTTCTACAGAAATTCGTTAAGCATTGTATGAACTCATAATCTGGTTGATCAATCGATAAAGGCAAATCTGTGAATATTTTACAAATTCTAACACGCGGGCCGTATTTCTTTGTCACAAGCAAACCGTTCCTTCCAAGTGCACCAAGGCCGGCATCTATCGCCAGCGGGATACTTAAAGCCGTATCGTTTCCAGATTGAACAGCTCTGTATCCCAAATTTCTTATGAATTCTCCCATACACGAAAGCACAAATGCCATAGTTGAATAAGCTTTTCCAGTGGTAGCTGATGAAATTATCGACGGAGAAGTAGAGATTCCAATTTTATCCATTTCTATCAAAATTACTATAGCAGTATCTACCCCTTTTGGCAGTTCAATTCCTTGATACAACCATTTTTCATCCACCTTCGTTATTCCAACTTCAGCTGCTCCAAAAAATTTTGCTACTTTTTTGATTTTTCTTGTGAACCGTTTCACATCTTGTATTTCAAACCTTTTTTTCTTCCAGTTTTGCGAAGGCTCCTCACCTTCCCAAGTGAAGGCGTAAGAGAATTTATCATGAACAACCCAGGAAGCCTCAGACATCGAGAATTCTAATCGGCCAAATCCAGATTTTTTGGATGTCATCACCTTTTCTACGTTTGTAGATATCCATTTTCCGTATGTAGAAAGTGATTCGTCCCAACTTGGTCTTTGAAGCATCGAGTTCTTTGGATCAAATCTTCTGTATTTTTTCTCATCTATTAAATATGGGTATTTCATATTCAATTCCTCCATACTCGATGTTTAAAAGATTATATCAAATATTTTTGCGCGATTAAATCAGAATCCGGTATTATGTTAACTTAATGTTAAATATGGAACCGTTTACAGAAGTATGCTATAATAAAATGGAATTCTTTGTAACTTTACTGAGTATTTTTATCTTGTATTGTTTTATATTATTCAATTAACGTATATTTTAATACATAATCCCGCAATATAATACGTTATACTTAAAAAAATAGTATTATGACTTTCATTTTAAAGTGAAATCAGTTTCATTCATAGGAGGTCATCGATGACAGTAAGAATTAAGGAAGTTGCTAAACTTGCAAAAGTTTCAGTAGCCACCGTGTCGAGGGTATTGAATAACAGTGGATATGTTTCAACAAAAACCAAAGAACGAGTCCTAAAAGCGATAGAAGAATTAAATTACCAACCAACTAAGATTGCAAGGCTTTTAGCAAGGAAAAAAAGTAACTTCAAAGTAGCTTTGGTAGCAGGTGAATGGGTAAGAAAAGCCATGGTTTCAAAACTTGATGAATTCTATGTTGTTATTTTCAAAGCCATTGATGATTTTGCGAAGGATCACAAAATGAAGATCCAAATAATGGCTCCAGAAGATGAGATATCCCTGAATAAAATCGATGGATTTTTATTGGTTGGTGGGGAAATAAATCATAAAATAGTCAACAAATTTAAAAATACAGGCAAACCTATGGTTTTAGTTGATCAATACATAGCTGGCTTGAGAATCGATTCTGTGATCTCTGATGGATTCGATGGTGCTTTGTATGCAACTAATTACCTAATATCAAAAGGTTTGAGAAAGATAATTATGATTCATGGTTCACTAACGCATTTCAGTTTTAGAGATAGATTCAACGGATATAAAACTGCTATGGAACAAAATGGTTTTTTACCAAGATCTTATGAATTCAATGAAAGAGAAGATAACATGTCTATGATAATAGATATGATCCTCAATACCCACGGAAAACCGGATGCGATATTTGGCGCAAACGATACTGCTGCCTTGAGAGCCATGGAAGAATTAAAAAAACGGGGATTTAAAATACCAGAAGATGTTTCGATCGTTGGATTCGACGATATACTGAGTGCGTCCATATCCACTCCAAAGTTAACTACATTAAAGATATTTAAATACGAACTTGGCTCAATAGCTGTGAGAAGACTCTTCAATCTCATGATGGGAGAGGAAACACATCCCGTAAAAATTTCCCTTTTTACTGAATTCATAAAACGTGAAAGCACGATCTGATTGTTAAACCCCTGTAGGGGAATAACAAATAAAACTTAGGGAGGGATACTGATGAAAAAACTGTTCGTGGTTTCAATCATTTTGGTATTATTACTATCTGTTTCGTTTGCAGCAAAGGAAATAGTTTTCTGGACTGCTCCCAACCC
>DQYP01000052.1 GCA_011043375.1 Thermotogaceae bacterium
AGTATTTACAAAAATCTTTACCATGCTTCTGATTACGGTTTTTACTTCCGGTATCATCTTTTTCCTGAAAAACGACATCAATTCCGTGTAACACGAATCACATACATCGCTCTTGTTGAGATCCGCAAGAACCTCTTTTGCTTCTTGTGAAAAGCTATCAAGATGGAAAAATCTAAGAGACTTTATTGTATTTTCAGATTCATCCGAGCGGATTTCTATCTTTTTTCCGCAAAAATCGCAAATGGCATATCTCATTTTTTTTCCTTTCTTGTAGTCTTGAATTCACCAAGTAATGCCTGCACGAAGTCACAAGAGAACTTTACTTTGTTTCTGTACTTCTTTTTTATGAACTTCACCAACCAAGTCGGCAGCTTTTTCATTGTATACATCTTGTGCAATGCCGTAAAAAGAGAATCGATTTTCTTATCGCACAGTTTTACGCTTACCGGCCCATTGCAAAGCATCTTGTAGGCTATTTCCCTTCCTTTTTCCCGTGAAAAAGAATCTTTTGGATTGCAAAAAGCAAACCCAAAATCAATCAAGTCGAACGGCGGCTTAAAAGAGAGTTTTTCTTTATTGAATATCACGCTTGCAACGGTGATTGCTCCAGAATCTCTTGACCTGAGATGCATGAATTTCACCTTTTCATACTTGTTCATTTCTTTCCCTCCAACCAATTAGCAAGTTCATCTATTCTTGTAAATACAGTTACATTGTTCTTCATCGCAAAGTTGTACTCCATGTATGAACCGGCACTTTCTTCCCATCCGCTAAGCATTAGGATTGCATCACACCTCATGATTATATCCATGCAGCCGTTGATTACTCTTTCTTCGTCTATTTCACCAAAGAAGTGACGATTCATAGTGTGTACGCATATCGGAACGGCACCTAGCTTCCACACCATCAGTGATGCAATTTCTGCATTTCTGATGTTTCTTTCTATTTGCCAGTTTGTATCAGCTTTGTATGGTCCAGAGATAAATACAAGTTTCATAATCCCCTCTTTTTTAGTTCAAAAAAGCATCTTTTACAGGCTTTGGTATCTTCAAGAGCATTGTGTGCTTTGAAATCTTCGTTGAAAAGATATTTATGAAGTTCGGATAGTTTCGGCCACTTGTATTTTCCGGGATAATTTGGATTTGGAATCTTGAGAAGATCGGTTGCTTCTTTCATGGTATCGTAAATACGATCTACATGTAATCCATTCATTCCCATTCTTGCCAGTTGAATATTTACGATACGTATATCAAAATCGATGTTATGTGCAACGAGTAAATCGGCTTTTGAAAACAGCAACATGAACATGTATACTGCCTGTTGCTCGTATACTCCATACTTCCTTGTCATCTCTGTTGTTATCCCGTGAATTTGTGATACTTTTTCTGGAATCTCTATCCCAGGATCAACAATCAAATCCATGGAACAGCGTTCATCTCCGATGTCATTTGTGAGAATCGCTGCAATTTCTACAATGTGTGGTTGAGATTTATCAGCAAATGAGAGATTTTTGTTTATCATTCCTGTTGTTTCTGTATCAAAGAATAAAATCATTATTTTTCCCTTTTCTCATCACAAAGAATATCGATGGCCTTCCGAAGAAGACCATCGACACTCTGTTTTTTCTGTTTAACTGCAAGCATTGCAGCCTTTTCCAACAGAGAAACAAGATCGTTAGATGAACTCGTCCAGTCTATAATCCATAGTTCAAGGTCTTTATCTATCTTTTTGGACTTTACGTTAGTATCGATCCCGAACTTGTTTATCTCTGCTAATAGTTCGATTGGTTTTTTAAAAAGTACGAGTTGCATCGATCACTTCTTGATTTCAATATCGAACCGATTTTTTAACACAGCGATGTGATTTTTGCTGCCGACGTAATAGGCAATCTCTCCCTTGCGAGGAAGCGACACCAGGGCCATTTGTACTTCTTTGCCCTTCTTGGTTGCGTTACTCATGGCACTTCTGGCAGCCTTGAAGGCATCGCCACGATTCGAGTATTCCTCGAATCTAAACCAGGATTGAGTTCTGCCACGTCTAGCGGCAGCTTTCTTTGCCTTCGCCTTTGTTTTCGGTTTTCTCGCCATCTTCCGCTCCTTTCAGGTTGTTTCCATTTTGCGCCTGATTGGATCAAACGCAATTGACATCGTGAATTTATTCAAAAATGCCTTTCCGTTATACTTTGCCACCAAAATCTTTTTTCCTTCCTTTATTTCATTAATATCAATTCCATTGGCTTCGAGCGTTCTCTTGATTACATCTTCGCTATGTGTTCCCTCGATGCCTTTGTTCCAAGATTGTGCATCGAACACCATCAGGTACAAATTCGAAGAACCCTCTACCTTGGCTTGCGTCATGCTAAACCAAACACCATAGGAATACTTTTTCCCTGTAAGTTCACCGGAAGGGTCGTACAAATTAAAAGCCGTCCGAACAAAGTTCCCGGAAAACTCGTTAACGTCAACCATTTGTAGCTCGAAGTTGTCGAAGTCAAGCCCAAAAAGCATGTTACCTCCTTTGGCTGTCAAAAACAATGTTTTTCATTGTTTTGAATTGTAATTCTTTTAGAATGACTTGTCAAGAATTAAATTATTCCAGTTTTACGGTAGTTTACACAGTCAGGATCGGTACACTTGGGGTCCGAACACACACCGGAAATAAATAGTTCAGCTTTCTTGAAGTCTTTCAGGGTATACTCCTTGCCCTTAATGAAGTATACGTAACCATCATCAGTAACAAATGGTTGTGGAACCATGTCAATTTTGTCTATTACTACAAAGCTTCCATCTTTCATTTCCGCCTTGATGGTCCACCAGGAAACTTCCAATTTTATTTTCCCGCATCTTTTAGACAAACATTTCATTTTTTCGACCTCATAATTTCCGCAATTTCGTCATCTCGTGAGCCGTCTGTAGCAAATTCAAGTTCTGTTTCATTTGCTACATGTATTATATGTCTATACATTTTGTCTTGGGTTTGTAATATTTTTGTTATTGCACCAGACAACGATAATTCCAAAAATGCTTCCCCCCAAGTCATTCGCCTACCTTCCTCTTTGGACCTTTGAATTGCCCACATCCGGGGCATTACAATCATTGGAGGTTGCAACAACATCAAAAATTCTGTCGGCTCTGTCGGGTTAGGCAATCCTCTGGCACGAGCAGAAAAGAATCCATGTATTTGCCTTAACAGTTGCTTGAACTCTTTTCTGCCAGCATGACGAAACTTCTGTAAACCTTCCGGCAAAAATTCTTCGTAGTCCATCAATAATTGTTTCAAGTCAGAAACTTTTCCTTTCTGTAATCTTTCAATTCGCCTCATGTATTCATAGTCAATATTATCTTCTTCTTTTTTTACATCAGCAATCTTTTTCTTTGTGAATATTTCAGCGGGCATTTTCATCTCCTGAAATTTCATTTACATGGTCAACTTCTTCATATAGTTTGTTGTACTCTTTTGAAAACATGTAACCACCTTCGAGGGGTTCTTTCGTAAATATTCCCATTTTCCTCAATGTCTTGAAAATCTTTTCATCACCATTATCAGGGAAAAAAACAGCACAAGAACCAAATAGTTCTCTTTGTTTTTCCTCGCAATACTCGATTATTTCTTCCGCTCTTTTCTTTTTTCCAGAAAGAAACAATAACAATTTATCTATTATTTTCATTCGCATAATCCGATACCTTTCTTTGAAGTTCAAAAATAAATTTTTCCACGCCACCGCTAAAAGATGACAGATTGTAACCAAGCATCTTTCCAAGAATATCCAAGACTTCCTTCATTGTCATTATTACTGCCAGGTGCGGCTTTCCTTCTTGCATGAGAATTGTTACCTTTGCCATTTCTTTTTCCTTTCTTTGGAATTTTATGTAATGCTAATCTTTTGTCAAGGGCTTCACGTAGTTTTTTCTTGGTATGTTTAATTTCCCATTCTGGATAAAATATTTCCCATAGTGAATCAAATGAATTCTTGGAGTTTTTGTTTCCATGAAAAATCCATCTTTCTACCTCTAGCCACTCTTGGGATTTATACATTCTTTCTTTGAAACAATCAATTCCACATAAATAAATATCTATTGCATTTGCAAGTGCAAAAAACCACATTTTTCTGTCGGGAGTTGTTATTCTTGTCCTCCTTGGTTCTTCTAGTAAACTTTCGATAAGTTCCATTTTTTTTCCCTCCTTTGCTTGTGTTATATTTTTCTTATCCTGTGAACACTTGATCTTTCATAGCTTTTTTTACTGGCATCATACATTGCCGTGGTTTCAACTGATACATGTCCCATATCTTCTTGAACGGAAGTAATTTCTACGCCTGCCTCAAGAGCCATTGATGCAAACTTTGCACGGAACATATGGGGGTGTACGTGTTTTTTTAGTTTTTTAGAATATTTTTTTACCACCTTGTATATCAGATCACTGCTAACACGTCCTTTTTTTCCGAGAAATAATGGACCTGATTTTTCTGAAAGCCTGCCTGTTTCTTTTAAATAGCTTTTTATTGCAGATACACATTCCGGGTGAAGTGGCCTGGTACGTATTTTGTCCCCTTTCCCCTCTATTCTGATAACCGGACCAACATCGGAGGGTAGTATTGATTCAATATTTAACCCGATTACTTCTGACCTTCTAAGACCATTATACAACATTAAAAATATCATCGCCCGATCTCT
Organism: Thermotogaceae bacterium; assembly: GCA_011043375.1. GTDB lineage: Bacteria > Thermotogota > Thermotogae > B21-G9 > HyVt-16 > HyVt-16. The sequence continues at coordinate 4,674 of DQYP01000052.1, forward strand.
TTTCCCGGAGGTATTGTTCGGAATCGATGATAATATTGTTTTTACATCTTCGTCTGTGAGCCATTGTTTTTCTTTGTGTTTTATTCGTGGAAGCTTTATTCCCTTGAGGTGGTTTTTGTCTATGTGATCTATGGATACCAAAAAATCAAAGTACGATCTTATGGAACAGAATTTTCTTGCTATCGATGTAGTAGATAGTTTGTTTTGCTTTAAATAATTAAGATATTCTATACCGTTCAGTTTTGTCACTTCTGATGGTTCACAATTGCACAAGTTGAAGAACTCCTCTATATCGGATTTATATACCCTCCTGGTGTTGTATGAATACATTGAAAGATGTTGGTCAAGTCCAATCAGTTTCATTTTCTGAACTCCACAATCAGGTATGTTACCCCGGCCGACGCACCGGCGGCAACAATACACCACAATACAATCCTGCCATACCTGTACCACGGAGACTTGAGGTATTCATTTTCAAGTCTTACAGCTTTATATTTTTCATTCCAGTAATCGAGAAGTTTCTTTTCCCGCTTTTGATACTTCTCTTCCATGTTTTTAGATTTCTTGTTACAGACTTCCAGGTTCAATTTTAGCTTCTTCACCAGGGAACGGTTTTCAATTATTTTTTTAGCAAGTTCCTTGTCCGATGGATCTGGAATAAATGTCCCCTTGCCTACTTCCATCTTTTTGCCATCTACATAAATTATTCCATGCTCCACGGTGACAGCCTTTGGAAACACGGAAGACATGAGTAATATCAAAAGAAACTTCATTTTATTTCCTCGTTGAAGATATCAGCAGGAGTAGGATTTCCTGAATCAATCCTTTTCCATAACTCATCCCGCTCTTTTATTATCTTCATTTCTGTATCTCTTTCGAGTTCATCAAGTTTTTTATCTTGTTCGTTAAATTCTCGTTCCAATCCGCTAAGGTCTGGAATACCTATTTTTTCAGAGAAGATTATTATGAATATTCTTACCAGATAGGTTACTGCCACAAACAAGGCGGGAACTATCAGCAGCAACCACCAGTATTTCTTTATCCACTCAATCACTTTCTTCATTGTCATCGAACTCCAGTTGTGACATCTCTGTCTTTTTGAAAACAAGTTCTTCTATAGTTAGTTGTTTTTCACGATTCCTTATTAATTCAATATTTTTTTCCTCCAGTTCTATTGCGAGGTAATTCCTCGCTGTGTTCTTTGCAGCCTCTACAATCGTACCAGAACCGGCAAATGGATCAAATATCAAATCTCCAGCTTTAGATGAATTCAAAATAAATGATTCATAAAGAGATGATGGTTTCTCGGCAATATGCACCTTCTTTCCGCCGTGAATTCTTTTTATGTGGATTACTCCTTCGTTGTCCATCTGAAAGTATTCAGATTTTATATCCCCTTCGCCAATCCATTCTGCCGTACCCTTCTCAAGTACAAGGATTAGCTCACATTGGTATCTGTATTTTG
>DQYP01000159.1 GCA_011043375.1 Thermotogaceae bacterium
AGAGTTATAGTTAGTAAAAATTACTAACCATGTATCACGGCTCTCTAAAAAGTCAGGAGGAGTTCTATGTCATCACAATTAATGGAGCTAAGGATCAACGAAATACTTAATTTCATAAGAATGAAAAATGAGATGACCCGTATAAAGCTTTCAAAACTCACAGGTCTCAGTAAGCCAAGCGTGTCGCTAATTGTAAACGGACTTATAAAAGAAGGAATTGTCAAGGAAATTGGTCTTGGGAATAGCAGACCTCAAGGTGGAAGAAGGCCTATTCGTCTCTCTTTTGTACCGGATTATGCGCTGGTTCTCAGTGTAGATGTGGGAGGTTGTAAGAGCATTTTCTCTGTTATTGATCTGGCTGGGAACGTGCTTCACAAAAAGACAGTGATTTCGCCCATTGCTCCTTCGAAAAAGGAATTTTTAGAATTTCTATTTGATAATATTTCAGAAATGATCGCTCTTGTTGATAGTTCGCTTCTCCTTGCCATCTCTGTTGGAGTGGCGGGAACTGTTGATAAGAAAACGCAAATTATCAGGAAGATGCCCGCATTCGGGCTTGAAAATGTCGATATATCTGAACCACTGAGAAAGAGATTTCAAGTGGATGTGTTGGTGCAAAACGATGTTACTCTCGCGGCGATGGGTGAATCGTGGATAGGAAACGCTCGAAATTTAAGTGATGTGCTTCTGATATCTATAGGAACAGGTGTGGGAGCTGGGCTTGTTATTAACGGCGAAGTTTATACAGGCTTTACAGGAAGTGCTGGAGAAATAGGTGAAATGACCACAGATTGGCACATTGAGAGACAAACTGCTTCCTTTTTTGGAAAACTCGAAGAATGGTTCTCTGGTTATTCTTTGCAAAAATTCTGCCAGCGAGAGAATATAGCCGCGAATGTTCCTCAACTCTTTGAAATGATTGATAAATCCTTGGAAGTAAAGGAAAGAATAGAAGAAGGTTGTGTTCATTTGGCTTTAGCAATTGCAAATGCAGTATCATTACTTGACCCAGCGAGGGTTTTAATAGGAGGTGGTATTGGGTATAACCAGTATGACAAGATATACCCTGTGGTTGACAGAACTTTAAGAGAAGTCCTTCACGATTCTATGTACAGATCTGATCTGATAGTTAGGGCCTCTCTTGAGCCGCTTGGCGTGGTGATAGGAGGATGTTACTACGCTCAGAAGCGAATTTTGATTAACAAATTGTGTCAATCACCACATTTCGGAAGTTAACTAAGGAAGAGATATTGGGGAGGTGTTTTTATGAGAAAGCATTTTATATTCGCAGTGGGTATTTTGATGTTAGTTCTTATAGGTGTTGTTTTTGCTGAAGGATTTGACATCGCCGTTCTTTTGCCCGGAACAGTGGAATTTTTCAGTGTTGAAAGAAGAGGTATGGACAAAGCGGCCGAGGAATTTGGACTCAATTTGATATATGCCGATGCCGAATGGGATGCAGGAAAGCAATTGGCTCAAGTGGAAAACTTCATAGCTAGAAATGTGGATTTGATTTTACTTTGCGCGGCCGATAATCTCGCTTTAAGAACGGCTGTTACAAGGTGTAATGAAGCCGGCATACCAATAATCGCATTCACAAATACCATTGGTACAGATCCATATGGAAGATATCCAGGGATCGTGAGCTATGTGGGAAGATCAGATCTTGAGGCGGGAATAGTTCTTGGGAAAATCGCAGAAAGTATATTCGAAGATGAATCAGAAACCGTTGATATAGTGCTGATAGAAGGCAATCCTGGAACCGCTCCTCAGAGAATGCGTGAGGAGGGATTTATGCAAGTTGCCGATAAACATCCAAATTGGAACATAGTGGATAAAAGACCAATTGATGGATGGACAAAAGAAGGCGCACTGGCATTCATGGAAGCTTTTCTTCAAAGTGGGAGACACGTGGATCTCGTAGCGTGCCAATGGTGGTCAGGAGCGATCGCAGCTGCGATGGCTTTGAAAGAAAAGGGAATAGATGATGTCTATGTTATAGGACTTGAATTTGCAAAAGAGATCATACCTTATATAGAATCAGGAGAAGTCTACGCGACTACCTATTTTTCGGTTGTTGAAGAAGGTTACAAAGCCGTTGAAACCGCGTACAAGTACCTTTCTGGCGAAGAGGTACCTGAATATGTTCTTATTGAACAAACTATCGTGACAAAAGACAATCTCAAGAATTTCGAACCAGAAATGTAGTTGTTGGTGACAATTTGGGGTGAAGAGATTATTATGAGGGGGAAACTGGCTTGCGAGCCTGCACTCAGTTGTATTTAGAACCAAACCGTGGCGACGAAGATTACTTGAAGTTTTTGTCACAGAAAATAGAGGGTATTTCCAATGCTGGGTTCAGGATTCTCGCTATTTGGCCTTCAAAGAATACTGCTTTGCTTAGGAACGTAGTGAATGAATGTAAGCGAAGTGGTTTAGAGGTTTACCTGTGGTATCCATTACTTTGTGATGTTCCGGTCGATTTTGATATCGAGCCTTTTAAAGTTGTGGGAGTAGCAGTGGAATTTGATGAAAGCGAATCTGCGATTTTGCAAGAACAAAAGAAATCTGGCGAGGAATTCAATTTTTTGTGTCCAAATAAGGTAATAGAACAAGAAGAGTTTTATACAACTTTTGAATCTTTTCTCGAAACAGCCAATTTTGATGGAGTGTTTTTTGACAGAATCAGGTATCCTTCTCCGACTAATGGTTTAACGCAAATGCTCAGTTGCACTTGTGAAAAGTGTCGAGAAATTAGCAAAGAAACAGTAAAACACTTTGAGCAAGGTGTGCTGAGTCTGGTAGAAAGATTAAGAAGATCAAGTGATGTAAAAACCACAGTTGCTGTCTTACAGTGCTTTTATTCGGAGCACAAAGATCACATCGAATTTAGGGAGCGTTCTATTGTTAAACTCTTGAGCAAGTATGTCAATTCTGCAAAAAGCAGAGGGTTGAAAGTTGGTGTTGATCTCTTCACCCCAAGTTTGTCTTTCTTAGTTTCGCAAAACTATCAAATGATCGTTGAGATTGTTGATTGGATAAAACCCATGATTTACTGTAAAACGTTTGGACCGGCTGGAATTCCCATGGAAATAGCGTCACTTATAAAAATATTTCAAAGACTCAACCCAAGTACTGAGGACTGCTTAGCATTTGAAGTTCTCAAAAACGTTTTTGATTTGAAGATCCCTTCAAAGCTCGACACATTGCTTTCAAAAGGAGTGCCAATTACCAATTTTCGTAAAGAATTGAAAATGATTCAAGAAGAATTTCCTGCCTTAAAAAGCCGAGTTTACCCGGGGTTTGAAGCTGTTTTCTGGCCCTCTATAGCTTCGATATCGAAGTCTATGGTTAAAGAGTATCTCAAAATTATTTACGAAGGGAAATTCCCTGGTTTTTTCGCGTCATGGGATATTAATAAAATACCATTAGAAAATCTGAGAACAATAGGTGATTTCATTGAAAACACTTCTAAAGGTTGAAAAAGTATCGAAAAACTTTCCGGGAGTTCAGGCGCTTAAAGAAGTTGATCTCGAAATTGCTTTAGGGGAAGTTCACGCTTTATTGGGAGAAAACGGTTCGGGAAAATCAACACTCATAAAGTGCATAGCTGGCGTGTATAAAAGAGATTCGGGCAGAATAATGTTTCAAGGTAAAGAAATTAGCTTTTCGTCTCCAATAGAGGCATTTTGTAACGGTATCAGTGTGATTTATCAAGAGAGGAGTCTTATTCCTAAATTATCAGTTGTGGAAAATGTCTTTCTTGGAGCAGAATTCACAAAATTTGGGGTACTGAACAACAAGAGTATAGTTAGGAAATACCGTGAACTGTGTGAGTTGTATGGTTTTTCGCTACCTCCCGATGAGAAGGTTATGAATCTTGGTGTTGCGGAACAAAAAATCGTTGAAATAATGAAAGCCCTCGTTAGAAAGTCACAGTTGGTCATAATGGACGAGCCAACAGCCGCTCTATCTGAAAATGAGGTAGAACACCTTTTTAAAATCATTAGAGAGCTGAAGAGCAAGAATATTTCTGTTTTATACATTACCCATATTCTTGAGGAGGTCTTTCAAATCGCAGATAGGATAACTGTATTGAGAGATGGAAAAAAGATAGGCACTCTCAATGCGAAGAATACAACTAAAGAAAGAGTAATTGATATGATGGTAGGAAAAGTGCTACAAGAAAGTGCCACTTTTTCTCACTATGTAAAACGAGAAGGAAAGCCTATTTTAGCCGTTGAAAACCTAAAAGCCTTTCCAAGAGTTAAAAATATTTCTTTCAATCTCTACAAAGGTGAAGTACTTGGAATTACTGGGCTGACCGGTTCGGGAAAAACGGAAGTTGCACGCATTTTGTTTGGGGTGGAAAAGTCGGAGGCGGGGTCCATCTATATCGAGGGAAAACACGTCATGATAAAGTCTCCAAACGATGCCATCAGAAATGGAATAGCACTTGTACCAGAAGATAGGAAAAACGATGGTCTTGTTTTACTCCTCGAGGTGTACAAGAATATAACTCTTGCTTCATTGAAAAGGTTTAGCAACAAAGTAGGAGTCTTGAATTCAAAAGAGGAATTCGAAGGAACGAGATTTTATGCCAAAAGGCTCGGTATAAAATTTTCTTCCGAATACCAAAAAACGATGTTTTTAAGTGGAGGAAACCAGCAAAAAGTTGTTTTAGCCAAATGGCTCTTGACTAAGCCCGACATATTGATAATGGATGAGCCAACACAGGGAATAGATGTGAAGGCTAAAGGCGAGATATATTCCATCGTTAAGCAACTTGCTGAAAAAGGGGTTTCGGTAATATTCATATCTTCAGATATTCCTGAAATGTTTAGAGTGGCTGACAGAATCCTTGTTTTCAGGGAAGGGTTTGTAGAAGGAGAGTTTACCCCGACTTCTCCTGAATACATGGTATTACGAGCAGCTATTGGGGGCTTAGAAGAGACGGGGAAATTCGGTAACAAGGAGTGAAACGTTGATGAATAAAGGCCAAAAGTCCAGGATTTACATGATACTCGGTAAAAACAAGATTCTACTCGCATTCCTTGCTCTTGTTGTTGTCATCTCGTTCTTGACTCCAAATTTTCTGTCATGGCAAAACATAATTAATGTTATAAGGCAAAGCTCTATTGTAGGCATAATAGCGATTGGATCTACCTTTGTAATAATAGGTGGTGGGTTTGATATTTCAGTGGGTTCTTTGATGGCGCTGTCAGCCGCGATGGCTGTTGGTCTTCAATCATATGTTCATTGGTCTTTGGCAGTTGTTGCGGTAATAGGAGTTGGCGCACTGTTTGGTGTCATAAACGGAGTGCTGACCGCTAAGATTCATATTCCTGCTATAATAGCAACCCTTGGGACGATGACCATTATAAGAGGCTTAGTCTACATGTACACTGGTGGATATCCACTGTATGTTGATAATCAGGAATTTGCATTTATTGGCAACGGCCGTATAGGAGCGATACCATTTCCAATAATTCTGTTGTTCGTTCTCGTGGCTATTTGCCAGTTCTTTCTTGTAAAAACAAGATTCGGACGCTACACATGCGCAATCGGTGGGAACAAGGAAGCCTCAAGACTTTCAGGAATAAAAGTTGATTATTACATAATACTGACCTTTGTCGTTGGAGGAATCACTGCGGCGGTATCTGGAATAGTGTACGCTTCAAGACTTCTTTCTGTCACTCCGCTGGCTGGTCAAGGATACGAACTCGACGCAATTGCGTCCGCCGTGATAGGAGGAACAAGTGTCTCAGGTGGAGAGGGTTCTGTTGTTAGAACCCTAATAGGGGCTTTACTGCTGACAATAATAACCAACGCATTCAACTTGCTCGGTGTACATCTGTACATTCAGTACGTGTTCAAAGGTATAGTGATACTTTCAGCCGTGGGATTCGACACTTTTACAAAGGCGAAAAGTAAATAGTTTAGAATATAATTGAACAGTAGAAACTCTTGCTTTGAGAGTCGAGCAGTTGAAGGGGGAAGGTAGGATGATAGTTGTTACTACTGAAACTGTTGCCAATGCTGAAATTGAAAAGGTCTTAGGACTTGTTCAAGGCAGTGTTGTCCGGTCCAAGCATCTGGGAAGAGATATCG
>DQYP01000113.1 GCA_011043375.1 Thermotogaceae bacterium
GTAGATGTTGTAACAACCGGAACCTTTGGAATCATGTGTTCTTCAGGGATATACTTTAACATTGGACATACAAAACCTAAGATTAAACTCGGTGGCGGAGAGGTATATTTAAACGATGTTCAAGCTTACGCAGCCTATGCTGCTGCTGATGTTTTCTTAGGTGCCAATGCTTTACCTAAAGATGATCCAAGAAACAAAAATTATCCTGGTGAATTCTTGTACGGTGGCGCGCATGTAATTGAAGAGCTTGTAGCAGGTAAGAAAATTAGAATAACCGCACGAGCATATGGAACGGATTGCTATCCACGAAAATTTCTTGATGCTTACATAACAATAAATGATTTGAATGAAGCGGTTTTATTCAACGTAAGAAATGGATATCAAAATTACAATGTAGCTGTTAACACTTCGAATAGGACTATTTACACCTATCTTGGTATATTAAAACCAAATCTCGGGAACGCAAATTACAGCAGTGCCGGGCAATTATCTCCTCTCTTAAATGACCCCTATTACAAAACTATTGGTTTGGGAACGAGAATTTTCCTTGGTGGTGGCGTTGGATATATCGCTTGGCAAGGTACTCAGCACAACCCAAATGTTGAGAGAACGGAAAGGGGTGTTCCAAAAGAAGGGGCCGGAACTTTAGCCGTGATCGGAGATTTGAAGCAAATGAGCCCTGAATGGCTACGGGGTGTTAGTATGAAAGGTTATGGAGTTTCATTGGCAGTCGGCCTCGGAATACCGATCCCTGTTCTAAATGAAGAGATTGCCTTTTATACGTCCGTGAGTGACGAAGAAATCTATGCTCCAATTGTGGACTATTCAACCACCTATCCAAACAGAGGTTCTGAAATCCTTGGATATGTAACGTACAAAGAACTTAGAAGTGGGAAGATCAAAATACTCGGTAAGGAAGTTCCTACAGGTTCTCTCTCAAGTTATCCCAAAGCTCGGGAAATAGCAAAAATATTGAAGGATTGGATAGAAAGAGGAACTTTCCTTCTTACATCTCCTGTAGCGCCTCTGCCAAGTGTAGAATCGGGAATAGAGTTCAAACCATTTAGGGGTAAGGAGGTAGAATAGAATGAAGGTTGAAAGAGTTGTGCTCCATTTTCCAAAAGAGGTGGCTGACAAACCCGTTATAGTTAATCTTGTCAGAAAATATGACTTGAACTTCAACATATTGAAGGCAGCCATAACACCTGATGAGGAAGGAATCATGGTTTTAGAAATATCCGGTGATGATGAAAAATTCTCAAAAGGGCTTGAATATTTAAAAGAAAATGGAATCAAAATACAACCTCTCTCAAAAGATGTGGTATGGCTTCAAGAAAAATGCACTCATTGTGGTTATTGCGTCAGTTATTGCCCAACTGGGGCGTTGAGCAAAGACAAAAATACGTATGTTGTGAGCTTCGATTCACAAAAATGCACAACTTGTGGAATTTGTGTTGAGATTTGTCCATTCAAGGCGATGGAAATCAGATTGTGAGGTAATCAAAGTTGGAGAAAAAAGAATATGTTGAAAGATTCTACCGAAATTGGTGTGTCAAAGAAGAAGATATCCAATCTTATAATGTAAAATACAAAGAAAGCGATCTGTTTATAAAAAGTGATAAAGATTTTTCCAAGGTAGTGGTAGATCTTCTTCGTGAGTTGCATAAAGATATCATCAATTATTCATCCATGGATCCAAGATTTCTCAGAGCCCTTGAATACTATGAAACCGACATCCCAAAACCATATGTTGTTCAATTGATGTTTGATTCCGCGAAACGTTTCAACGTAGGTCCCATGGCTGCGGTTGCCGGTGCTATATCTCAGATTGTTGGCGAAAAACTTTCAGAATATTCTAATACAGTCATAATAGAGAACGGTGGGGACATCTTCATAAAATCATATTCCGAAACAACCATTGGTATATTCGCTGGTGAGTCACCTTTCAGCGAGAGAATCGGTATAAAAATAGCACCTACTTTTGAAAGTTCCATAGGAATCTGTACTTCCTCGGGAACGGTTGGGCCTTCTAAAAGTTTTGGTATTGCCGATGCGGCCGTAATTTTGGCGGAAAGAGCTGCGTTAGCAGATGCCGCTGCCACAGCACTCGGAAATCTTGTCCAGATGAAAACAGATATTAAAGAATTATTGGAGGATTTTGTAAATAAACACAAGTTGATAGGTGGTATGATAATTAGAGGAACTGAATTGGCAGTTTACAAAGTGGAGATACTAAAAATAAGCTGAGATACAAAGCAGTGGAGAAAAGAGGTAATTCAAATGCTTGAATTGATTGATATTAAACTGGAAAGAGAGAACAGGAAGGTTTTAAAAGGAATTTCTGCAAAATTCGAGGATAGAAAGATTTATGCGATCTTGGGAAACAATGGTGTTGGAAAATCTACGCTTGCTTATATAATCATGGGTTTGGAATCGTACAGAGACCATGAAGGTGAAATAATATTCGATGGTAAAAAGATAAATGAAAAATCCGTTAGTGAAAGAGCTAAACTTGGAATAACACTTGTTTGGCAAGAACCTGCACGTTTCGAAGGGTTAACGGTCAAAGAATACTTGACACTCGGTAGTAAAAAAAGGTTTTCTGAAATGGAATTGTTAGAAGCTTTGAGAATAGTAGGTTTATCGGGAGATTATCTGTATAGATTTGCTGATAATTCTCTGAGTGGTGGCGAGAGAAAAAGGATAGAACTGGCATCAATACTGCTTCTGAACCCCAAATTTGTAGTGTTAGATGAGCCTGATTCGGGTATAGACATAATATCTACCAATATGATTGAGGAAGTTTTAAGAAAATTGAAGAACGCTGGAGCGACCTTACTGGTGATAACCCACAGGGAAGAAATAGCAAAAATGGCAGATGAAGCTTATCTGATGTGTGATGGTGAATTTCTTGAAAGTGGGACAGTAGACAAGATAATAGAGTTCTACAAGAGTCACTGTGATAATTGCAACCATATAAACAAACCAGAAGAAGGTGAGTTGAGTGTTAGAAACAAGGTACGATAAGGAGTTCGAAGCTCTTGCAAAGTATTATGAAAAAAGTGGTGGGGATGTTTCAAAACTTCTTGATAAGAGGGTTGTTTCAATAATCGTGAGCGGTAACCAAATAATCGGTAGAAATACAGTTCCAGGTGTAAAAATAGAATCCGAGGAAATTGAAAATGGAGTCAAGATATATTTGGAAATAGAAGACAATGTGTCGATAGAAAATCCAATACATTTGTGTACCGGGTATTTAAAACCAGAAGGTGTACAAGTTGTGCTTATTGATACTAAAATTGGTAAGAATTCCAAAGCGGAGTTTCTTTCTCATTGTGTTTTTCCCAGAGGGAAAAAATTCACTCACCGAATGATTTCAAACATCGAAATTGGCGAAAATTCAAGTCTTTCATACGAAGATGTTCACTTTCATAGCGAAGATGGGGGAGTAACTGTCGAAGCAATTTACAATGCAAGACTCTCGAAAAATGCAAAATATGATAACACTTTTCACCTGACAAAAACACGTGTTGGAAAATTGAAAGTCAATATGAATGTAGATCTTGGAGAATATGCGTCCGCATACATTGAATCCAAAGTTTATGAGAAAAAAGATGATGTTGTTGAAATAATCGAAACGTTAAATCTTAATGGTCAGCATTCATCAGGTATAGCAAAAACTGTTGTGTTCTCCACAGATGAAAGTTCTGCCAAAATAATAAACAAAGCATATGGAAACGCTCCATATTCGAAGGGACATATAGAATGTAACGAGATAGTCAAAGGTGAAAATGTGAGAGTAGGAACCATACCAGAATTGTATGTAAAAGATGAAAAAGCGGAGCTAACCCACGAAGCTTCTATCGGAAGGATAAATTCCAAACAATTGGAAACCCTTATGGCAAAAGGATTGGGTGAGGAGGAAGCTACTGAGTTGATCATAAGGGGTATGCTGAAATAAAGGAGAGAATCTAAAGAATGGAGATCGTTTTTTTAGGAACAGCTGCATTCGAAGGATACCCGAATCCATTCTGTAATGGTGAACATTGTTTATCGGCGATCTCATCCTCAAAAAATATTGATAAAAGATTGCGTTCCGCTGTGTTGATAGACAACAGAGTATTAATAGACTTTGGTCCCGATATAGTCGCATCTTCTCAGAAACTCGGTTTGAATCTTTCGAAAGTTGAGTTACTTTTGATAACCCATTCTCATGAAGATCATTTATATATACCGAATTTCGCAATGAGACAAAGAGCTTTTAACAACAAATTCGATGAGCTAATTGATATGACTGTGATGGCAAGTGACGATGTTATGAAAAAAATCATTGAAAGTGAATACAGTGTCGATGCAAAGCTGATATTAAAACCAGTTGCTCCTTTTAAAACTTATGAATTCGGAGAATATGAAATAACACCGGTTCCAGCCAATCATTACGTAGGAGAGAATGAAAAAGGTTTGCTCTACTTGATACAAAAGGACAGTAAAACCTTATTTTATGCTACTGACACAGGACCATTCGATAACCTCTATGCTGAAAATTTGAAAAACAAGGTAAATTTAAATAAGATAGATCTTTTAATTTTAGATGCAACTTTGGGATTTACACAATCCGAATATTTGGGACATAACACTTATGAAAGCTTTTTACAAACGCTCTCTATTTTGAAAACCCACGATCTTCTCGATGATTCTTCTACAATAGTAGCCCATCACTTTTCACATCATCATAATCCTAATTTTCACGAATTACAAGAATTGTATTCAAGGGAAAATATTTTAGTTTCATACGATGGGATGAAGATAAAGGTTTGATTTATTTTCTTGCCTTGAAAATAGTAGTTTCCTCATTTTACAGAATATAAGCAAGAAAGCTCATCCCATTCATGAGATTGGAATGAATTGTTTTTCAACATGCTATAACCACATGTTCATTTAAGTTTCTTAACGAACAAAAGACAAAAGTAAGAATACAAGGATTTAAGAAAGTGTTTGGGGTTCTCGGAGGGCACCAAATACCAAAAGATGCAGAAATAGCAAATGCATATCTTGTTAGAAAACCAAGCGGGATATGTTTACACGTTGTATGCTATGTTGACAAAGACAAATACAAATTCATATGGGAACATCCTGTAACTAAACACGGTAAGATAAAAAAAGGCAATGGCAAAACCAGTAGGTGTAGACTTCAAACCAAATGGCATAGTGCTATCAAACGGAATGAAACTTCAGCTAAGGATAGAAGAAACATCGAGATTGAAAAAACTACAAAGAAAACTTGCCAGACAAAAATGCGGTAGCCATAGCTATGAGAAAACAAAAGAGAAAATTCAGCTTGAATATGAAAAAATCAAGAACAAAAGAATATATGATACTATCTACTATCAAGACGAAAACATAAAATCTTGGCACAAAAGTCGAAAAAGCAACTTAAATTTTTCAAAATCTATCCAATACAGTGCGGTAGGAGTTATTCTGCGAAGACTAAAGAATAACCTTCGTGCTCCTACTGTACAAAAGGAATCCTATCTCCTTCAGGGAATTGGGAAGACGTCAATTCCATTGATCATCTTCATATTTCATTGTCATGTAATCTAAGAATAACGTTCGATAATTTTTGACATAATTTTTCATTTGGTATACAATTCAAATGAATTTGTATATACAAACTCATTCGAATGTTTGATAGTGTCAACTGATAGTGATGTATTCGATAGATTAGAAATAGCAGATGAATATTATTGAAGTCTTTGAAAGGTCTAAAAAGTATCAGTGATGGGGAATAAGATCCCTCACATTCGTTCGGGATGACATTTTTCTTTTTTTGTCGTTCCAATGATATTTTTCTTGTTTTTGTCATTCCGAGGATATTTTTCTTGTTTTTATCATTCCGAGGAACGATAGTGACGAGGAATCTTACTCTAACAAACAATAAGTTTTTTATATCAATACTTTTAGTTAACAAAATCAGGGTGTTCGAAGGAGTGGTAGAAATGATCATAGGAGTCGATTACTATCCAGAACATTGGTCTAAGGAAAGATGGAAGGTTGACATCGAATTAATGAAATCATTGGGAATAAAATTTGTTCGCCTTGCA
>DQYP01000040.1 GCA_011043375.1 Thermotogaceae bacterium
GAATTTATTTTTAACCAACGCTATATAACAGCAAGAAATATGAACTCATACGTGAACTTTACATCGATGGAAGCTATGGGGGACTTTTCTTAATTGATGTAGCAGACCTAACAAATCCATAGCAAACTGGGCGTTTGTCTGGGATAGCTTTGTGCAGAGTGTGTGATGGTAATTAATGCAATTTAGTCGTTTTAGTAAGCTGTGGTGGCGATTGATAAAGTGTACGGAATAAATAAAATAAACGGGGCTGAATAGCCCTTTTTTTGTCTTTGACAAAGACACGCACTTGAACTTTTGTAAAAACAGTCTAGCCACCCGCACTCTCTGGTTAGACATGAAAATCTTTGAACTGTAATTTCAAGGTCCTGCGATCAACAGATATACAATGAGTCTTACTTTTCTCCCTTTCGTCAAGAAAAGCGTTCAAGAGCGATGTCTTTCCAATTAGCTTCGGATAATTCGAGCATTTATTATTCATATTATATTTTAAATTCTATTGTGCTATTTTTTTGATCCTTTGCTTCTTCCATATTGAATGTTCCGCCTAATGCCAATACTGTAGCCAATTCTACAGGTAATCCTACTTTATATACTTTTCAAAAGTAAAGATTTCTCTAAAAGTTTGTATGTGAAAATATTCACATACAATTATTTAGGCTGTTACGTCGTTTTAATTGCATAGCGTATTGTTAAAGTATAGTATAAATGTGGGAAAAAATGACAGGATTTTACAAACAAAAAATTTTTTCAAATAATGAGAGGTGTTGCTTGGTGAAAAAAATCAGAATAGAAATCTGCGTGGGAACAGCCTGCCATATAATGGGGGCTCATGAGTTGATTGAGTTTACGGAAAATCTTCCAGAATGGCTCAATGAGAAAATAGACTACAAGTTATCTCCATGTTTTGGGGTATGTCACGAGAATATGAAACCGCCGATTGTGAAACTAAATGATAAATATTACGAGAACATGACTCCCACAGCTTTAAAATCCATGATTATGAAAGTTCTTGAAGGGAGAGAGGAACTTTGAGAAGACTTGTTTTGAACAATATAATAAAGATCAGGCGAAGATTGTACCTGGAACTCGTGAAAAACTATAAAAATCAGACCTTAAAAGAACTTCTTCCAAAGCTCCCCAAAATATTGATACCCGATGATGATTACACAGATAAACTCAGGGTATTGTACGAAAGGGAAGTTTTAAGAGAGAAGATAAAATTGGCCATTGGATTGGATTATTCTAAGGTTAGAGATATAGAATTATACGAAATGGTTGATTTTTTAGAGGATATTTTGAATGACACATCCGATCTACTTGAAAGAGAAAAATTTGTGGATGTGATTGACAAGGTTTGTAGTGAATGTCCAGGTGGTAGATACTATGTGACAGATCTTTGTAGAAATTGTATTGCCCATTCCTGTGAAAATGTATGTCCAAGAAATGCAATTTCTATAGTTAACAACAGGGCCAGTATAGATTACAGCAAGTGTGTAAATTGTGGGCTATGTTCTTCGGCTTGTCCTTATCAGGCAATAATAAAACTCGAGCGTCCATGCGAAACTGCATGCTCCTCAAAGGCTATAAGCTCTTCAAGTGAGGAACATGTGGAAATAGATCAAAAAAAATGTTCGACTTGTGGAGCTTGTTATATAGCTTGTCCATTCGGCGCGATTGAAACGCCTTCTCAGATAATGCAAGTTGTTCACAAACTTGCCACCAACGAAAAACTCATAGCTATATACGCACCTTCCGCCGTAGCGCAGTTTGGAAGCAAGGTTACAATTCAGCAGTTCAAAGAAGCATTGAGAAAGATTGGTTTTTCAAAGGTATTTGAAGTTGCAATAGGTGCTGACATGGTGGCAGAGGCCGAAGCTCGACATTTCCTTGAAAACGGAGAACTTATGTTAACTTCCTGCTGCCCAGCTTTCGTTCATTACGTTGAGAAGAATTCCAAGGAGCTTTCACAACACATATCACCAGTTCCATCGCCGATGACATTGCTTTCAGAAAAATTGAAAGAAGAATTTCCAAAATACAAGATAGTGTTCATAGGGCCTTGTATTGCTAAGAAAAGAGAGGCTAAGGAAAAGAAGCTTACTGATTATGTTTTAACCTTTGAGGAAATAGGAGCAATCTTCGCTGCTTATGGTGTAGAACCAATGGCTTTGAAGGGTGAAAAACTTGAAGACGCGAGTCCATACGCATGGAATTTTGCAGTACATGGTGGAGTGGGGAATGCGGTCAAATACTACATTGAAAAATGTAAAGGTAAAGAATCAGCAGGCGAGTTGAAGATAGTCGCTGCAAATGGAATACAAGAATGTTCTAAAATTATCAAAGATGTAGTTTCTGGTAAGATAAAAGTGGACATATTTGAAGGCATGGGATGTGATGGAGGTTGTATTGCTGGACCGGGTGTTTTGATAGAACCCAGGATTGCAGCTAACAATCTCAAGAAATTATTCAATGTTGAGGTGAAGGTATGAAAAATATTTATGTTTGTATGGGAAGTGCCTGTCATTTAAAAGGCGCTGAAGAAGTAGCTAAAATATTTATGAGAAAAATCGAAGAGTCTGATTTGAAGAGTAAGGTTACCTTGAAAGGTTCTTTTTGCTTGGGTCCATGTTTGGAGGCGGTTGTGGTAAAGGTGGGAGACACCTTTGTGAAAAATGTGAGACCTGAGAACGCTGAGGAGGTATTCGAAGAGAAAATAAAACCTCTGATATTGGAGGAGTAAATTCAATGGAAACTGAAAGCGATATTCTAAAACTCTTTTGGCAATACGATCCCAATGGGCTTGTAATAGTTGATAAGGATATGAGAATTCGCAATTTAAATCCAGCATTTGAGAAAATGTTTCAAATAACACGCGAAAATGCTATAGGGTTTGATTTAAGAAAACTCATTGGTGAACAAGGGGTCGAAATTTTTGAAGAAGTTTTCAGAACTGGAAAAGTCAATAGTGTAGAAAAAATATCTTTTCAATCCTATGGTATTATTGCAAAGCTCATAGCCTTTAAGATACCCGAGAGCGAAATGGCAACAGGTATATTTGTTGATATAACATTAGAAGAAATGAAAAAAAATGAGCTCACCAAAATAAAACTGGAAACGCTCGATAGGATAAAGAACGTTGTTTTGAAACAAATGAAAGTAGCTCAAGAAATAGCAAGCCTTCTTGGAGAAACTACGGCTCAAACAAAGGCCTCTCTTTTAAATCTTCTAAATATAATTCAAGGAGGTAAATAGTGGACTATATAATCCTCACAAACCCGGAAAAATGTGTGAAGTGTATAAGTTGCATAAGAACTTGTGAAGTGCATGCAAATATAGTTAAAGAGGATTTTGTGGATATTGTACCAGAAATGTGTGTGGTGTGTGGGGCATGTATAAGGGCTTGTCCTGAGAATGCTAGATCCTATCTTCGGCAAACAGATATTTTTAATGAATGGTTGAAAAGCGAAAAAATAATTGCTGTAGTTGCACCTTCTTACGTTGCCCATTACGACGAGCCGTATAAATTCATAACCGCTCTCAAGGAATTAGGAGTATCTGCAGTTTACGAGGTAGCCTTTGGGGCGGAATTATCTTCTTTGGTTATAGCAGAGGAGATCAGATCAGGCAAAAAAGTAATCGCCTCACCATGTCCAACTGTGGTGAATTATATAAAAAAATGGTTTCCAGAACTTGTAGATAGATTATCAAAAGCTGTCAGTCCAATGATCGCAATTGCGAGATATATCAAGAAAAAGGAACCAAATGTCAAAATCGTATTCATAGGCCCGTGCATTTCAAAAAAATCTGAAATCACACAAGTCGAGGTAAAAGGTGATACTGACCTTGCATTAACTTTTGAGGAGTTCGATGAGTTGTTAAAAGATAAAAAAATGGATTTGGAACATCTCACTGAGACACATCCCGATGGGTTTGACACCCTTTACGGTCTCTCATATCCAGTAGTTGGTGGACTTGCAAAAACAGTGAGTTATTATTTGCAGGAGGATCTTGATATCGTTCTTGAGAAAGACACAGTAATTATAGATGGTAAAGAAAATGTGATGAAGTTCTTGGAAAAATATTCTGAAAATATCAAGAATGGGCGAGATGATATGAATCCAGTACTGTCAGAGGCTCTTTATTGTGATGGAGGATGTATAGGTGGTCCAGGAATAAGAAAAGACCTTGAAGTTTTTGAAAAGAGGAGAAGAATTATAGAATACACACTTGATAACCTCGGTACGAAGATTCGAGATCTTGCGCAAAGGATATACAGAGAGATTGATTTGACGAGAGAATATATACCAGAAAAAGTGGAATATAAAATTCCAAGTGAGGCGGAGATCAACTCTGTGCTCAAGAAAATTGGGATGTTGAAAGAACCTCTGAATTGCGGCGCTTGCGGTTATCCGACGTGTAGAGATAGAGCGATAGCTGTTTTGAACGGATTGATGCCGTGGGATCTGTGTATTCAATATCAACTTCGAAAAATGGAGGAAGAGCACAAAAGAGAAATCAACAAGATAAAAGAAGAAGCTATAGAAAGTGCCCAAAAGGTTATAACTGAGCAAATGAAAATAGCTCAAGAGATAGCGAGTCTTCTTGGAGAAACTGTAGCTGAAACCAAAGCTTCTCTCTTGAAAATCCTAAATCTTGTAATGGATGAAACGAGGGACGAGAAATGAACGTGAAATACGACTGTTATTTCAAGAGTATGAACAAGTACAGCGAGGAACTTTGCGGGGATATTGTGAAAATACATAATTCACAGGACACATTTATCGCAGTATTGTCTGATGGATTGGGAAGTGGTGTAAAGGCTAACATATTGGCTACCCTAACTTCTGAAATCCTCGTAACGATGCTCAAAGAAGGAATAGATATGATGGAAACCATAGATACTGTTACGAAGACCCTTCCTATATGTAAAGAGAGAGGAATAGCCTATTCCACTTTTACTGTGGTTCAGGGTATGAGGGACGGAAAAGTGAAGATTACAAATTTCGATAATCCGCGGCCTATTGTACTGATAGATGGATGGTTAGATTCTACAGAACCTGTGGTTAAGGAAATAGGTGAAAAAAAGATACAGATATGGGAATACACATTAAAACCTGGGGATTTCATAGTGCTCGTCAGCGATGGTGTTGTATATGCTGGCCTTGGAGAGCTGTTAGATTTTGGTTGGGGCTGGGAAAATGTTGCAGAGTATGCGAGAAAACTATTGCGCAAGTACAGTAAACCGAAGCTCATCGTAGAAAACGCTACAGGTGTAGTTCTGAACTATTATGGTGGAAAGTGCCAAGATGACGCCACTATTGCTGGAATAATGATTAAAGAAAAATCGGATCTTGTGATTTTCACGGGTCCTCCTTTGGATCCAAAAGATGATGAAAAAGTAGTCAAGAAATTTTTAGCCCTTCCCGGCAAAAAAATAGTATGCGGTGGTACAACTGCAAATATAGTTTCTAGATTCTTAGGTGTAGAAGCCGAAATAGACATATCGACAGCAAGACCTGATGTACCACCGATGGGAAAATTAGAAGGTGTGGATTTAGTTACAGAAGGTGTTTTAACCATGACAAAGGCAGTTGAATATCTAAAAAAGTCGGATTTTGATGAATTGAAATTACCATCTGATAACAACGCAGCTGTTGAATTGGTACGGATGTTAATAGATGCGGATGAAGTGTTCATATTGATGGGCCAAAAAATCAATCCATTTTATCAAAATCCGGATCTTCCCTCCAACATCTCAATTCGAAAGAACATAGTTGATGAACTTGCAAGGTTACTGAAGGATCATGGAAAAAATGTAATTGTAGAGTATTACTGATATTTCGTTAAAAATCAGTGCGTAAAACAACCAAGTTAGTTTTTGAAAATACTAAAAGAATGTATCTTAGAAAATATCCAGATCATATCTTTTCCATCTTCCTCATCTTGATGTATTTGTTGAATATACAATCAGTAAGAAGGCTCTATCAATATATCTTAGAAGGTAAAATAGCATTCAAAGGAAAACTTCCTTCAAGACAAACTGTATATTACAGACTCAAGTTTATATCCAAA
>DQYP01000136.1 GCA_011043375.1 Thermotogaceae bacterium
CAAAAAAAGGGCTATTCAGCCCCGTTTATTTTATTTATTCCGTACACTTTATCAATTGCCACCACAGCTTACTAAAACGACTAAATTGCATTAATTACCATCATACACTCTGCACAAAGCTATCCCAGACAAACGCCCAGTTTACTATGGATTTGTTAGGTCTGCTCCATCAATTAAGAAAAGTCCCCCATAGCTTCCATCGATGTAAAGTTCACGTATGAGTTCATATTTCTTGCTGTTATATAGCGTTGGTTAAAAATAAATTCATATCTTCTTGCTCACGATCATGAGCTCCATTTCATCCATTTTAAGTGGTTCACGATTCCACGATCCAGCTGTTCCTCCCCAAATGTTTTCCACCAGAAATCCTGTGGTTTTCAACATGTGTACCAGTTCAGTTGCAACGAAACCTTTTTCCTTGAGTACAAGACCTTCTGGTGCATTTTCAAGATAGTCCGACATGGGGTGGGTTTCAACAATTCCAATAGGATCAAAGATCCCATTTTTCACATCTTCGTCGCTGTACATTCTGATCATTCTGAGACCATTTAGTGCTGTCAGAAGAAACTTTGCACCTGGTTTTAAAGCTCGATTTATGTTTCTGAGAATCTTCATGTCTCTTTCGAATGGATCTTCTCCTTCAGACAGGAGTCCAAATGCACCTTCACAAAGACAGATACAAGCGTCGTACAATTCATTAACTTCGAAATCTGTGGCATCTGCCTGAATGAAATTCACAGAAACTGATTCCTCCACACATCTTTTTTGAGCTTCCCTTAACATCTGTTCAGAGATGTCTATACCTGTTACTCTATATCCTCTCTTTGCAAGTTCAATGGCGTGTCTTCCCGTACCACATCCAATATCGAGTATGTGTGAACCCTTAGGCAGGTTGAATTCTTCTTCAATGAAATCTATCTCTCGTTTGGTATGTTTTGTGAAGACCTCATCCATGTAGTGTGGGGCATGTCGATCAAAAAATACCTTCCAAGGATTTTCGTTCACTGTTGGAACCTCCCTTTTGATGACTAAATCAATGCATTATACCATCATTCTTACAATAAGGTCAAATCCAACATTTTGTATAAAGTTTGCTTTTACTTAGTTCGTAATCCCTTAACATCTTTATTTCTATCTTCGTCAATTCTTCCATAAATGTCAGTTTAATATTCTTCTTGTTCAATGGTTGACGGAACTGGATTTGACATCCTCCCAATCCCTTAAAAGGGATGGGCTTTCTGGCTTGAATTCTGTAAAAAAGGACCAAATAATTTATGTTAATATTGCTGCATATTAGCAGATACAATAGTTAAAAAATCCAGGATATCAATAAAGTAATCTCCAAAGGAATTTTTAAACAGTTCCACATCCAATTTTTAAAGTTTCCATGAAAAAAAATACATCAGATTTGTGAAAAGTGTTATATTTTAACTATGTGATTAATTTTAAGTGATTTTGGAGGTGTGTATTATGAAAGTCATAGAAACGATTAATCTAACTAAATATTATGGTAAATTCAGAGGAATAGAGAATGTGAATCTTTCTGTTGATGAAGGCGAAATCTTTGGTTTTATAGGTCCAAATGGTGCAGGTAAATCAACGACTATAAGACTTTTACTGAATTTCCTGTACCCAACATTTGGAACCGCAGAAATATTTGGAAAGGATTGTTTCAAAGAATCACCTGAAATAAAAAAGTTAATAGGTTATATTCCAGGAGAGGTTAATTATTATGAAGACGTCAAAGTTAAAGATCTTTTAGAATACTCGATAACTTTCTATGAGGGCGATAAAGAAAAGTATAGAAGGAAGATGTTTGAACTTTCCAAAAGATTTGATCTTGATCTCAATCGAAGGATAAGCGATCTATCCTTGGGTAACAGGAAAAAAGTAGCTGTTGTTCAATCCTTAATCCATGAACCAAGACTTTTGATATATGATGAACCCACCAATGGCTTGGATCCTCTCATCCAAAAAGAACTCTTCGATCTAATATGTGAGGAAAATAAAAAGGGAGTGACGGTATTTTTCTCGTCTCACGTTCTGTCCGAAGTTCAAAAACTCTGTACAAAAGTTGCAATAATTCGAGAGGGGAAAATCATGACAATCGAAAACGTCGAAGATCTCAGAAAAAGACAATACAAAATTGTGAAAATAGAAGGCGATGTTGGAGAAATAACCTTGTCAGGAATCAAAAATTTGAAAACGAGAGGTAATACAACTTCCTTTCTGTTCTCGGGTGATATCAATGAATTGATTTTGTTTTTGAGTAGAAAAAAAATCGATAATCTTTCAATAGAAGAACCCACACTTGAGGAAATATTCATGGATTACTACTCAAAGGAGGAAGAACACAATGAACATATTCAAATGGGAATTTAAAAGGTCGAGAAAGCTGCTCTTAGCTTGGACATTAGCGTTTGTATTACTACAATTTATGTATTCATCATTCTTCCCATCCATGGCTTCTGAAGAAGGCGGACTACTTTTGGCAAAGTTGAATATGCTTCCAAAAATTTTTCTGAAAATGTTTGGATTAGAAAATTTGGATTTGACAAATATTCTGCATTACTATGCCATGCAAGGGCAGTTCATAGTGATACTTATAGGAAGTGTGTTCGCTGCGAAAATGGGATCAAGTATGATCGTAAAAGAAGAAAACGATAAAACCGCCGAATTTTTGATGGCTAAACCAATATCAAGGAAAAAGATCATCACTGGTAAATTATTTGCAACACTCGTAAATATACTTATATTCGATGGTATCATAACAATGGCCAATTTCATCTTTTTTAATATTTATAACACATCTGACGCTTTCGATTTTAAATTATTCTGGCTTCTCTCCCTCTCTCCTTTTTTTATACATCTTTCTGTAGGGTTCCTAAGCTTTCTGGTATCTACGTCTAAAAGACGACTCGGAAAAGCTGACATGATTTCCCTTGGTCTTGTATTTTCACTTTATACTGCTTCTGTTTTTGCTAAGCTCACCGAAAAACTCGATTTTCTAAGATTTTTCACGCCATATTCATACTTTGATCCTTCAAACATTGTAAAGACAAAAAGTATCAGCATGATCTATATTATACTGTTTTTAATGGAGTTAATTGGTTTTATTGTTGCATCTTACATTTATTTTGAGAAAAAAGATATATACATTTAAATTAGACAGTGGGTAATTCAAGCGAAATTGGATGGTAAAATCTAATAAAATATACACATGAATGAAAATAGTTCCTCAAAATAAAGATCAAAACACTTTAAAAACAAGAGAAAGGGTATTTCTATGAACTTAAAGGGTTTTTTGAATCTACTTATCGTTTACATCGTTTGGGGAAGTACATATTTGGCAATAAGAATTGGAGTAAGAGAGGGAACGGGATTTCCGCCTTTTACTTTCGCAATGATAAGACTTTTGGTTGCATCTTCATTGTTATTCTTATTGGCTTTTTTGTTGAAAAAGAAACTCAAACCTACAAGAAGAGAATTAATGATTTTGATATTTTCAGGATTTTTGTTATGGAATGGCGGTAATGGTATTGTCATGTGGACAGAACAAAAAGTAGACTCAGGTTATGCGGCTTTAATGATGGGAACAATGACTATTTGGGTTTCGCTGATAGAGCGTATTATGGATAGAATGAGAATCACGATAACATTGATAATTTCTCTTATAAGTGGTTTTTTGGGGATTGTTTTTTTAAATTTAAAAGTTTTGATAGATTTTGATATCGAAAGCATTGTTTATCTCCTCCTTCTTCTCTTAGCAGCTTTATCCTGGGGAACTGGAACTTTAGTCCAAGGAAGAAAAAAAGTTGATTTACATCCAATTGTTAGTTCAGCATATCAACAAGTAGCTGGTGGAATAGGATTTCTTGTAATGAGGATCTTTTTCAACGAACCGATTCCTAAATTCTCTCTTGAAACTACACTCGCTCTCGTTTATTTGATTATCTTTGGATCAATAATCGCTTTCACAGCATTTGTTGTAGCTTTAAAGCTCCTTCCCTCAGGCATTGTGATGACCTATGCATATGTTAATCCTGTAATAGCGTTGTTACTTGGTTGGTTGATTCTTGATGAAAAGATAACCGGTTGGACAATCGTAGGAACTATCCTGATACTTCTTGGTGTAACAGGTATCTTCAGAGAAAGATATGGAAAGAAAACTTCTCTTGAAATGTATAATATTGTAGAAAATACTATAAGAAGGCGGGGAAGAAAATGAAAAGTCCGGTGATAGTTTTACTGTGTTTGCTACTGATCAATATAATCAGTGTTTTTGCTTTTTCTTCGATAATCCAAGAAGAGGAGCACACTATGAATATGCAATTGATATTGAATGGAACCGATGTTGCAACTGAAACTTTTTATCTTAAAAATATGAGCGAGAATTTTCTTGAGGTTGGTGCCAAAACTATTATAGACATAAAATACAAGGGAACTGTTTACCAAGCTGAATATCAAACCTCTGGGAAATTCAGTGATTTGAAAGTTGAATCGTATAATGCGACTGTGACAGCAACAAATGGAAAATTTCATTACTCACTTAAAAGACTCATAAATGGTTTTGAGGTCTCGTTTGAAACTCCAACAATATCTGATAAAAAAGTTCTGAATGTTTCTGATGATTTGTATCTTCTTGATAATAACATTATGTGGAACTGGTTTTTAATCGTGAAAGTGCTTGAAAAAACAAAGAAGGATAAATTGAAAGTTATTATTCCTCAACTTTCCAGTCATCCAATGATAGATACACCTATATTCGATCTGAAGATCCTTGACAAATACTCAGAAAACAACTACAAATTCTATATAATCAGCCTTGTAAATTCACAAATCATAATAAAACTCGATAGTAATGGGAAAATAATTGAAATATTGGAAGGAGCTTTTAGAGTTGTACAATCTGATTGATGGAAGAGGGGAAAAGAAAATGGAGCATTATTTCATTGAAGAACCGAAAACACCTTTAAAAATTGTTCAAGCAAAGTTAAGATTAAAAAATGGACACATTTATCTTTTTAAAACTCCAAGTGGGGTATTCTCATTTAAACGAATAGATAAAGCAACCAAGCTTCTCATCGAAAATTGTTTGATCCATGGGAAAGACATATTGGATATTGGATGTGGTTATGGTGTTATAGGAATAACCTTGAAGCTGGAAAATCCGGATATAAATATCTACATGAGCGATATAAACAAGAGAGCAGCGGAATTCGCAAAAATAAACGCGAAAGACAACAACATAGTAGCAGAAATACGTCAGGGTGATCTTTATGAATGTTGGAAAGGTTACAAGTTCGATATGATAATTTCAAACCCACCAATAGTTGCTGGAAAAAAAGTATGGCAAAAGCTCATAGATGGAGCGTATGAACATCTAAAATCCGGTGGATCTTTACAATTAGTGGCTTATCATAACAAGGGTGGAAAAAGTATAGCGAAGTATATGGAAACTGTGTTCAAAAATGTGGATTATCTTGTGAAAGAGGGTGGAATAAGAGTTTATATTTCAAAAAAAGGAGCAGGAGAATAATAAATGATAGTGTTTAAAGACGTTAGCTTTTCTTACGGTGAAAAGAAGATCTTTAAAAAAATAAATTTGGAGATAAAAGAAGGGGAATTTGTAGGTGTAATAGGCTCAAATGGCTCAGGAAAAACGACATTTTTGAAATTAATGAATGGACTTTTGTTACCTACAAATGGTGAAGTGGAAGTCGATGGAAGGAAAACTCACGTTCAGAAGCAAAATTGGGAAATCAAGAAACTCGCTGGTTACGTTTTTCAAAACCCTGAAAATCAGCTTGTTGGCGTTACTGTTGAAGAGGATTTAATTTTCGGGATGGAGAACATAGGGCTATCGCCAGATGAGATGAAAAAAAGGATGAGGAAAGTTCTCAATTTCGTAGGACTCAGAGGTTTTGAAAAAAGAAATGTTGCTTCATTATCCGGTGGTCAAAAGCAAA
>DQYP01000170.1 GCA_011043375.1 Thermotogaceae bacterium
GTCGCTGCTGGTGTTTAATGACGGAAAATTTGAGAAAGCCATCAAAGGATGCAACGACAACAACTACTATAAATCGTTGTTTGAAAATGCTTTGTTTACAGCAAAAGCAGAAAGCGAAGGAAAACCGAAAAAACGGGTAACTGTATATACAACACCTTCTTGCTCGTGGTGCAATACGCTGAAGACACATTTAAACGTAAACGGCATCAGATATACCGAGATCGATGTTTCGCGCGACCAGAAAGCCGCCGAGGCTATGGTGAAGAAAAGCGGACAGCAGGGTGTGCCGCAAACGGACATTAACGGCACCATGATCATCGGATTTGACAAAGTGAAGATCAACAGATTACTGGGAATTCAATAAAAATAAAGTTCAAACATAAAACAGATAAAAAGATGAAAGAATTACAACCGCTTAACGAAAACGTGTTACTCGATATCACGGAAGAAAAAGGGGAACAAAAAACGGCTTCGGGGATCATCATTCCCGACACGGCCAAAGAAAAGCCGCAGTTTGCCAAAGTAGTGGCTATCGGCAACATCGAAAACCCGGGAATTTCGGTAGGCGATACCGTTTTTTACAAGAAGTTTTCCGGAACCGAACTCGATTTTGAAGACAAAAAATACATGGTGGTTCCTTACGCCGACCTATTGGCCAAAATTGTGGAAACGGAAGAGATATAAGTTAAGCTGAAACGAAAAGAAAAAAGGCTGTCCGGAGGGATGGCCTTTTTTTTGATGTTTTATTCGTGAAACTCAATTTTCAAAAACGCAGTGCATTGAAAATTGAGTTTCACGAATAAACCCAGTTATAGGCACCCCATCTCATGGAACCATTCTGTGTAACCTTTAAAATTTTCATTTGAGAATCGTAATCAAAGTCAGGTATTTTTTCCGGAAAAGGGCGTATCGAAAAATTGTGCACAGAAGCTGGCGTTTCCATACCTAAAGCTTCATGGGGCCTTACATGATTGTATTCCTTTATAAATCGATTTAATCGCCTTTGTTACCTGCTGGGCTTTCTATTTCTTTCATTATTAACTGCTTCATTTTCAATATAGCACTGTCCTGATTTTGTTTTTTTGGAACGGAAAAAAAGAGTTGGCATTGCGTACTCTTTGACAAGTTTTGGATGTGCGGATAGCTTTTCGAGCAACTTGGCAATGTGTATTCAATTAGGGATAGATATTCTGGACAAGACATTTCAAACATTTTTTATACCTTATGGTGAATGTGATAATCTGCAATTGACCCATACCTAAATATATCATGAAGCATACATCATAACTAAAGCATTAAAAAACAGACTCAAACCCTTTATCGAAAAAGTAGATCATTTATATGTTACCATTGATATGGATGGTTTTTCATCTGCTTATGCTCCAGGGGTTAGCGCCCCTTCACCATTGGGATTTACACCTTATTTTGTGTTTAAAATGCTCCGTTATTTACTCCAAAGCAAAAAAGTTATTTCCTTTGATATTGCCGAACTTAACCCTTCCTTAGACAGAGATAAGCTAACGGCTGGTTTAGCAGCAAAAATTATTGATTTTGTCGTGATGGAGTGTTAGTGTCAAGTCAAGCGTAAGACGGGCCAAGCCTTGTTCTTTTTCCTTATTTCCATTCCTCCAATACAAGGGATGTTTAACTGTAATAGTGATATTACACTTTTTTATTTTCTACTCTCTTCCATCACGGATAAAAGATTCTTCACCAATTTATAAGCATTTCCACTTCCAGAATTTTGAAACAGAATTATTCCCATCTTAGCATGATAATCAAAATACATATATGTCTGAATACCAGGATCGCTACCACTATGCCCCCACAAAGGGTCATGTTTTTCTTTTACCCAACATAAACCCTGCCTGTTATTATCTTCTAATTGCAAAGTTAGCATTTCGGATACAGTAGTTTTCTCAAGAACACGTTCCCCATTATAGACGCCTTGATTCATTATCGCCCTCAGAAAGTAAGATAATTCTTTAACACTAGTTTTAAAAAGGCCATCCGGATAATTGTAAAAACTGTAATTACAAAGTTGTAAGTAATTGCCAATCTGTTTACTGTTCAGTTTTGAAATCCATTCACTTTTTTTATTGCGTCGGTTCGCTTTAACATATTGTTTTGCTTGTTTTAAAGTATCAATGTCTTTTATAAACCAGGCAGAGTTATTCATTCCTAAAGGGGAAATAATGTTTATTTTACAATACTCACTAAATGGTTGTTTGGTTATTTCTTCAATAATGAAACCAAGTAGTCCAAAAGCCACATTTGAGTATTTATAACCTTCACCTGGTTTCCACGAATGAAAATTATTTTTTTCATCATAATATCTTCCTGTGTTTTCAAAGTAACTTTTTATCCAATCTGGTAAATCTATAACAGGGTCACCGCAAGCATAACTTTCATAATATGCTTTACTGTCATTAATAGAAGACGTATGTGTAAGTAGTTGCCTTGTGGTGATAGGAGTCTCTGGAAAATTTGGGTTTCTTACTTTAAATGCTAAATATTTGTTGATAT
This sequence comes from Thermotogaceae bacterium, assembly GCA_011043375.1. Lineage (GTDB taxonomy): Bacteria > Thermotogota > Thermotogae > B21-G9 > HyVt-16 > HyVt-16. The sequence continues at coordinate 2,527 of DQYP01000170.1, forward strand.
CAGCATCTAAATCTAATTGCCCTCTTTCCCATAATTGTAGAACAGCCGTTGCTGTTATTGTTTTTGAAATAGAAGCAATATTCATGATAGCATCAACACTCATGGGGATACTTTTACCAATATTCGCATATCCATATGAATTTGACCAAAATATACTGTCGTTTTTTATTACACATACACTAAGTCCCGCCACCTTGTTTTTGTCCATATGTTTTGAGATAATGGAGTTTAATGAATTATTTAGTTGGTTCTCTTGAGACATACATTTGTTGGTTGAAAACAAAAAAAGGGAAAGAATAAATATATTTACAGCTATAAATGTTGTTAGTTTCAGGTGCATTGTGTTGTTCTTTTTTATTTTGAATACAATTATTTCATATGAGAAGTTATTTATAAATTACTCTATACTTTCATTAGTAACCCCTGCACGTTCAGCTCGGGATTCTATTCGTTCTTTGATAATAGCATGACGTTTGGCGGTTAGCGGAAAAAACCAAAACATGATACCACTCACAATTAGGAATATCAATGGGACTATTGTCATGGTAAACATTAAACCAAACTCAGCTTCAGGTGTATTTACACCTCCTTTAGCATCGTATTTAAAAGCCGCCAGTAGAAATAAACCTAAAGAAGCACCAATCGCAGCACCTCCTTTCATTATTAATGAGTAAATTGAAAGATAAGTGCCAGCTCTATTTACTCCGCCTTTAAGAATATCGTAATCAATAACATCGCCAAGAATCGCAGCAGCAGCAATAGGTCCGGGAGTTTGGAACAAACTGGCAATTGCCCCTATTATGAGGAAGGGGTAGAACACATCCGGACCAGGTTCCAATAAAAAAATAAAAGGATAGATAAGAGCCTGAATAATTAAAGAGGCAGCAAATACCTGATGTTTCCCAAAACGTGCAATAATCTTTTCCCACACAGGAATGCTGACTACCTGAATAATGGTAACTGTTACTATAAAAACCGGTAGTTTGTCCCCAATTTGAAGATAACTGTCCATTGCTATAAATGCCACTCCCATGAAAACTGATAAGCCTATCAAACTTATTAAATCAGCAGCAATAAAAAACAACATGGGCTTATTGGTTTTAAAAGCTTTAGTTATTTCCTTAAATGAAGCTGTTTTTTCTTTTTTTACGGTAACAACTTTTCCAACAGGAGCATATAATACTGCTATTAAAATGAAAATTGGTAGGGCAATCATAGCTACTTTGCCTAAAAACGACATCATTTGTGGCGAAAACTCAGCAGAATCAAATAGTGGGAGAATGGGAGATGAGACTATAATAGGCATAATCATTAATAAAGCCTGAGACGAAAGCATCACAATATTATTATAGGATGCTATGCGTGAGCGTTCTTTATAATCACGCGAAAGTTCTGTCCCCCAGGCAATTTGCGGTACAAATATTAACGTACGAACTAAATAATAAGCATTAATTGCAAGAAAAAAGTACATTCCACCTGCATCTTCAGGAGGACTGAACAATAAATACAATATTGGTATTCCAAGTATTCCTCCTGCTATTATCCAGGGTTTGCGCTTACCTATTCTTGTGTTGGTTAAATCTGAAAGATAACCGGTTAAGGGGTCTGATATTACATCAAATATTTTAGAAAATAACAGTATTGATCCTATGCTTGCCAGTGCCGCTTCCGTATACTGGGCATAAAAAGCAATAATAATCATTGGCATAGGCGATTCAAATATTGAACTTCCTATATTTATTGATGAGTATGCCAATAATTTTTTTGTTGGAACCCTATCTCTTTTTAAGGTCTTCATCTGCTATTTTTTGATAATTAATATGATTTTAACACTTTGCTATACTAAATAACCTATCTAACCATCCTTCAGGCACATCTATAAGTTGATTAACAGTTCCTGTAATATAAATACCACCAAAAGGTTCATAATACATTACAGTGCCCCATGCACCATCATGGCCCCAAATAGTATTTCCGCTTTTTTTATTTTTTTCAGCAAAAATACCAAGTCCCATTTTGGTTCCGGAACCTTCTAAACCCTTATAGATTTTAAAATCAAGCATTTCTTTTAGTGTATCGGGTTTTTTAAATAAGTTTCCTTTTATTAATGCTTGTAAAAACTTATTCAAATCTCTGGCTGTTGAAACGACACCACCACCACCCCAATCGAATGAAAAATTGAAACCGCCCGTTACCATTGGGAAAGGCCCGGCATAGCAGTCTGAAATATCTTTTTCCCATTTATCTGGTTTTGGGTCGCTTGCATAAGCAAGATATGTACTATCCATTCCCAACGGGTCAAAAATATTGTCGCGTAAAAGTTTGTGGTAACTTTTATTACTGATTTTTTCAGCAACTAATGCTAAAATTACAAAACCGGTATCGCTGTAATGATAAACCTCGCCAGGTAATGCTGCGGGAGAATTGCCAAGTGTGTTGATATAATAATTAAGCATTCCTGCATCCTTATTATCCATCTGTGTTACATCCCATGGAGTCCAGTTCTTATATATTAAAGCTGATTGCTTATCAAAAGATGAATCCCCTGAACTCAACTTTTCTAAATCATATTGCCATTGTGCAGCAATGGAATTGGGGGCGGCCTGATTACCATAATCAGCAGCTATCCCGTTTGCATCATCCGAATATGGGTCCTTAAGGCCAGATGTATGTGACAATAACTGCCTCAGGGTAATATTTTGGCCATAACTGACATTATCTTTATTGTGAAGACGATTTAATACTTCCGGAGGGAAAATTGATAATTCACCAAGAGAAATATCCAACCCTTTAGTGCCAAATTCACCCTTTTCGTATAATTGTAAAATAAGGGTGGCTGTCATGGTTTTTGTAATGCTTGCAATATGAAATTGATGCTCCGATGTCATCAGAGCGTCTCCTGTTGCCTTTGCCTTACCCAAAACTATTTGATGTATAAAATCCTGTTGAGGTATTGAAATTTCCAACACAGTGTTTTTAATTGAGTCTGATTGTGAAAATTCAGTTCTAAATTTTTCTAAAGCATCTTTTAGTTTTTCCGACTTAATCATATTCTCATATTATAATAGAACACTTGCATTTAATCAATATAGCAACACGGTTACTGTTTCGAAAAAATACTATCCAACTAAATCAAACCAAAGCTTGTAATTTCCTTATGCATGATGTGTATCGCACCAACTCAATATGGAAACTTAGGTTGTATAAAATTCATTAATCAAACCAAAAATTATTTTTTTGCACAATTGTCTTTGATTCAATTAGCCGGATAGATTTTAATGAGGCTGTCTCAAAAGTTGAAATAATCACAAATCAACCTGAATTTACTTTGCGGAACTTAGTGTGCACTTTGTGACCCTTTGTGGTTCGGCCATTTATTTACCACAAAGAAGCACAGAGACAA